>NZ_JAOTGL010000023.1:0-27364 GCF_044427045.1 Streptococcus sp. 2022WUSS135 | reverse complement strand
AGAGGCTAGTGACGAGTCAAAAGCAGTGAGGCTTGAACAAAGTGAAAGCCAGCGTCTTTAGGCGCTGGCTGGTGATGTGGGCTTATAGCCCTTGTTCAAACCACCCGTTTGACGGGTGGTCATGATTATTTAATTAAAAATCGATGTTCTGAAGTCATTTGTAGAGTTCATCAAGGCTTGATAAACTTTCACTTTAAGTGCATGAACACGACTATTGTTCAAGTTGAGGCTGTTCGCTTGGATGTCTGCCTCCATGGCTTCTTTCATCAAGTTTTGAAGTTGTTCAAAGCTTGTGACAGTCACTTCCTTGGTTGAGTTTGCATTACCAAGTTCATACTGCATAGTGAACGGTTTCAACTTGCCTGCATTTGCCTTGTCAACACGCTCAGTAAACATGGCTTTCTTGAATTCAGCCCATGTAGCATACTGACCTTGGAAGACATATTCTAGAACATGGTCATCCGTAATCAAACCAGTATCTTTCTTGTTCCAAGTATCGTAGATGATTGAGCCTTTCTCCATAGCAAGGTCAGATAATTGCCCAGAAGCATACGGTACGAAACCATCTGTGTAGCCTTTAGCAGCAATCAATTCAAAGGCCATACGGCGAAACATGATGTCACCTGGTGAACCGTTTGAGTTTGAAAGGGCTGAGAAGTTAGCTGCAAACATTGGAACGCTGACATAACTGTTTCGATCCCACTTCTTGCTTGTGTTTGCTGTATTGTTCACATACTGGCGCTGAACGATAATACTCTGATCAATCAAATCATTGAAGGACTTCAAGCTTGCAACTTCGTCATCTGTCAATGCACGCGCAGAGTTTCCAGCATGGGTATCAACACCATTATTTTGGACATAGTAGTTTTCAATCTTACGCAACCATGCTTTCTTGTTAGCATCTGATTGAGCCAAGATGTTTGTACCTTCTAGGTAATCCAGCAAGTAAAGCACATCAAACTGGTTATGGTAATACTCATTGAAATCAGCCTCGCTGTTGAAACGTGCAACTGGATCTCCGACATGGACACGGTTGGCATCATCGCTATTATAGACAGCGTTGAATCCAAGGTTCATCTCAGTGACATTGAAGACATTTTGCAGAAGACCTTGAGCATAAACTTCCATACCTTGACCAATACGGCGGCCATAGCCTTTCAGATAAATATCGCCATCTTGGTTGTGGACCATTTCGTGGGTATAAAGGGCTGTACCATAATCTGACAGCATATCGTAAGTGATATAGTAGGTCTCACTTCCATCCGCAAAGGCAGTCTTAATAGACGGATGCTCACGGTACCACTTGTTGATAGGACCGTAGAAATCTTGGATAGCATCAACATCGGCTGTCAAGTTGCGATAAGACTTCGTGCCATCTTTACCGTACATGACGTAACCTTCGTTATTGAGGACAGATCTGAAGAGCTTGACACGGTTGGTTTCGTCCAAAATCTTATACCAGAAGTCTGCATTATCACGCTGACGTTCTGCCGCCAAATCAACCATCTGACGAACCTTATCACGATTTTCCACTGTTGAATAATCATCCACGTAGTGCTCGTATGAACCAATCGCGATGGTGTTCATGTTGGTAATGATAAAGATATTTTCTTGTGGCAGGGTCAAGAGTGGTAAGAGCATGTGGTTGTACTTCCAAGTTGGGTTAGACACCGTGTCATTCACAATCTTGCTGTAGGCCCCGACATTGTACTTGCTGTAAGTATCTGTCGTTTCCTGCTTAGCAGCTACTTCTGGAATCAAGGACTTACCTTCAACCACATATGCTTTAGTCGTTTGTTTGAACCAATCGTTGTTGGTCATTTCTGGCAAGAAGAGCTGACGATAATCTTCCAGCATATCGAAAAGCTTGGTCTGATTATTTTGTTTACCAATGATGGATGCAAAAGTGGTCACGTTGTTGTGGGCACGAAGAACATCATAGCCACCATTACCAATTGCAAGAATCATATCAAGGGCAGATGCTGCATCATTTCCGAAGAAGTCAGGTTCAAAGATGGTCAAATCTTTGGTATTCATCTCTCCGAAGTTGATGTCATACCAACGGTTCAAGTAGGTCAAACCGAGCACAAAGGCTTCTTTGTTATTGGTGATTTTCTCTTTGATGTAGTCTTCAGAAGCCTGACCTTGACCATTTAGACTAGCAACCAATATCTTACGAACGTTGCTCTCTAGGTTGGCTTTCACTTGTTCAAAGCTTTCACCAAAGTAGAAGTCTTTAGCTGTACCAGTCTGAGTATCCGCATTTAATTTTGTAGGATAATTGATAATGGCCTTCATAGCATCTGAATCAAGGACAACAGTAGATAGGCTGCTTACCAAGTCATTGACAAGGGCACTTCTGTCATTCAAGAATGATTCTGGCGTATAAATCAAGTCCGTACCTGAAATGGTGTACTCGACCACATGATTATTCTTGAAGTCTTCTAGATAAGAAACTGTCTTGTAGTCCACAGTGCCATCTGCATAGTGAAGCATAATCTTATTGATATTGGCCTTCTCAGCGTAGACATCAGCAACTACAATATTGTCCTTCATCGGAACAACATCCAGCAAACGAACCTTGTTGAGCTTATCATCTGTCGCAATCTTGTTTCCATAATAGACAAGAAGTTCCTTGTTGTAGAATGGCAAGATTTTCTCCATGTTGTAGTAGGCGATTTCATGGTCAGCCTGTGCCTTATCCAAGGTCAAGTAGTCTACTGAATAATGATTGAGATTAAGCGGTACAGAATCGTCGATTGTCGCTTGAATAGCCATAGCTTCCACTTTTGCTTGCGCTTCTTCATCAGTGATAACAGTGACATTACTCAAGCTATCGGATGTTGTTGTAAATCCGTCTTTAATCTTACCATTTGGATTTGCTGGTTGACCGATAATGCTTGTCGCACCAGTCATATCACTGATAACATTGTTGACATTACCACTATATGGAGCATAGGCACCCGTTACTTGGTTGGCTCCTGCGATTCCGCCGATGATGGCAGCTGATTCAGTCGTCACAATAGAACCAGTTGCATAAGAATTATAGACGCTTCCTGGTACATCGTAGACAAGCATGGTACGACCGACGATACCACCAGCTACTTGATTCTCCGTACCTGGCAGAGTAATCGTTGCATCAACCTTGGCATTTCCAACACTTGCCATCGTACCATTACCCAAGATACCACCCATGAGCGTTGCACCAGTACCAGTCGTTTCAAGACTTCCCTTGAAGGATACATCCTTGATAGTAGTGTTGGTTGCAGAATGAACCAGACCTGATACGTTTTGCGGACCTTTTAGGCTTGCTTCTACTGCTACGTTTGTAATGGTTGCACCATTTGCATTGATAGCAATTGTCGCAAGTGGGTTCTTAGAAGTTGTATTCAAACTTGCATTTTTAATATCCAAGTTTTGAACTTTACCACTCAAGTTAAAGAACAATGGTGCTTTCAAGTTGCTGATAGAGAAGGCGTAGCCGTCATTTAAGCCGTCCAAAGTCCCACTAAAGTTGGTCACATACGATGCAACATCTCCAACAGGAACTTCACTTGCGTCCAAATGCGCTCCTAGTTTGAAGGTGCCTTTTGGATTTGCCTTCATAGCATCAATCAAAGCTTTGAAGGATGTGTAGGTATTTGCATCAGTCGTCATCTTCGGAATGTAGAATTCACGGTTGGCAATGTATTTGGCATCCTTATCTTGCACCAATTCATCAAAGGATGAAACTAGTTTGAAGACTGCCTTGCCATTCAAGGTTGTTTCTTCAATGCTTGACACAGGTAGGTATACTTCCTTGAAGCGGTCCGAAGTCACCTTGATAAACAACTCATCTGTGTTTGTTGGCAGTTCTTCCAAGAATTCTTGACCGATGTAACTACCATTCTTACGACGGTAAACAGTCACCGCATCAATATCCTTGATTTCAATCTTCTTGTAGACCAAATCAAATTTGCGCATGCTTTCAAGAATAGCTTCTTGTTCTGAGCTTTGTTCCTGCTCTGCCATTGTGTAGAAAATCTTAGTCTTAACAGTGTAGTCTGTGTAGAAATCAAGATTTTCAAGTGTCAACTGGCCATTTGGATCTGTAATGGCCTGTTCCTGTACCAAGGCACCTGTATTATCATAGAGGAGAGCAACAGCTCGTTGGAAGTTGGCAGTTTCATCTGTCAACTTGTAGCTAATTGTCGCTGACTTGGCATCGTCATTTTCAACCAAGTCTGTGATAATCACTTGTGGGACTTTTTCAACTTTTGTACCACGCGCAATCACTTGCTTGACTGGTTGTTTGGTGATTTCTTCTGTTACAGTAGGATTTTCCTGACGAACTCCCTTGATAGTCTGGTAAGTTGTTGTAACTGTCTTAGAGCCATTTACACCCGCCGTTACAACTTTGGACTTACCTTCTAGCAGTGTCGGGTCATCAACATACTCTGTTTCAAAGGTAATTTCAACTTGATTAGTTTCGGTTTCCGTACCTTCTATTGGTTTTGTTCCTTTGAGAGCCTCTTTCGTTGTTGGCTCTTCAAGGACTCTCTCAGTCACTGTTGGGTTTGGTTGACGGACTCCGTTGATTGTCTGATAAGTAGTGGTAACTTCCTTAGAACCAACCTTACCTTCAGTAATGAATTTTTCTTCTCCAACATAAAGTTCTTCTGTTTCTGTGACTGTCATTTCAAACGGAAGCTCTTCTGTTGTTACAACGGTTTCAGATCCAATAACATCTGTTGTTTTCGTGCCTACTCTTACAACTTCTGTTACTGGTTCTTTTGTCACTACATCTGAAACTTGTTCGGATTTGATTAGTACACCATCGGCATAATAATTCTTAGTCTCGATTGTCCGAACACCATCTTGTCCCTTCTGTTCAACTTCACGACTACCTTCTGCCAAGTTTACATCATAGATTTCTTGCACATCAAAGGCAAAGACTTCGGTATGAGTAACTGTTTCTTCTGTTAAAGAATTCGTCGAGTTTTCATAACTTGGTTCTGTATCTGGTACTTCTGTAACAATATCATCGGTTGCTTGTTTTGTACCAACTTCAACAATCTTTGGAACAGCAGTTTTTGTAACCGTCGAGGAAATCTCTTCTTCCGAAATAATTTGACCTTTTGAATGGACTTGTTTAATCGTTACAGTACGCTCCCCATCCTGTCCTTCTTGTACCACTCGCTCTGTCCCCGCAGATAATTGGGGATTTTCTACGGTTTGAATTTCAAATGGAATAGTCTCTGTCTTGTTGACAATGGTTTCTGTACGGATTCCTTCTGATGCTGGGAATTCCGCTGTTTTTTCCTCTTCCGAAGTAGTTTGTTCAATAGCTTTGCTATCCTTCAAATATCCTACATAAACGTAGCCATCAATCTCAGCTGGGGTCGGTAACGCTTGTCCGGCAGATATTTCGATAGCATGGTTATATTGAGCCAAAATTTGACTCGTCAATGCGGAGCTAGTTGGGCCGAAGAAGCTTGCTCCCGTAGCTGTCAAAAGGATGACACCTGCCAACTCTTTCTTACCTTTTTTACCAAATCTAACAGCCAATAATAGGAGAGACACTCCGCCCGCCACCAATAGTCCAGTTTCTACGGAGCCAGTATTTGGCAAAACTTGAGACGTGCTTGTCGATGAAGTAGATGCTGTTCCGGTAGCCGGACGATAGATCAGGTAATAATTTGCATCCGTTTCCTGAGCTAAGTCAGGCAAGTCACGAATAATCAACTCCTTTTCTGCATCTGTCAACTCTTGCTCTGTCACATAGGAATAATTGATAGACTGAGCACTAGCTGACGGTGCTGCTGCAACCGACGATGCAAAAAACAAACTTGCTACAGCTGCCGAGACAAGTCCAATTGACAGTTTCCGAAAACCGAACCGCTGTCGTTTTTCACCAAAAATATTCTTCATAAAAACTCTCCTATTCCCTAAATAGTATAGAAACCATTATAACCTTTTATAGGGACAGGGACAAATTTTTTGTCCCTAAGTCCCAAAGTAAAAATTTTAAGTATTATAAAAGGTGGCAGGTCAATTTCTACCTGCCGCCTCTTGTAATTTCATTCTACTTAAATCACTGAACTTAGCAACTCTTACTACATATTTTTCAACTCGATGACCATATCACGAATCTGGGCTGCCAGTTCAAAGTCAAGCACTTCTGCTGCTTCCTGCATTTGACCTTCCAGTTTCTTGATCATGGCCTTGCGTTCGTCTTTGTTAAGAGCATTGAAGTCCACCACTTCTTCCTTGTCCTGAGTGACAGCCTTGGTCACGCTAATCAGGTCACGGATTTCCTTTTTAATAGTTTGTGGAATGATACCATGTTCTTCATTATAAGCCATCTGGATTTGACGGCGGCGGGCTGTTTCGTCCATAGCCTTGCGCATGGAATCGGTGACCTTGTCCGCATACATAATCACATGGCCCTCAGAGTTACGAGCCGCCCGACCGATTGTCTGGATGAGCCCTCGTTCATTACGGAGGAAGCCTTCCTTGTCAGCATCTAGAATAGCCACCAAACTTACCTCTGGCACGTCAATCCCTTCACGAAGCAGGTTAATCCCTATCAAGACATCAAAGACACCCAGACGCAAATCACGGATAATCTCCGTACGCTCCAAGGTCTTGATGTCCGAGTGCATATACTTGACCTTGACACCCATTTCTTTCAGGTAGTCGGTCAAGTCCTCTGCCATTTTCTTGGTCAGGGTAGTGATAAAGGTCCGTTCGCCTTTCTCAACACGGGCATTGATTTCACCCAAGAGGTCGTCCATTTGACCCATGGTTGGACGGACTTCCACTTCTGGATCCAAAAGCCCTGTCGGCCGAATGATCTGCTCGACAACGGTATCGGTCTGGTCCATTTCATAATCACCCGGCGTCGCAGATACATAGACAATCTGATGGACATGGCTCTCAAATTCTTCCCTGCGCAGCGGACGATTGTCCAGTGCACTCGGGAGGCGGAAACCATAGTTGACCAACATCTCCTTGCGTGAGCGGTCACCATTGTACATCCCCTTAATCTGCCCCATGGTCATGTGGCTCTCGTCAATCATAATCAGGTAGTCTTCAGGGAAAAAGTCCAGCAGGGTATATGGAGGCTCGCCCTCGCTTCGCCCGTCCATGTGTCGTGAATAGTTCTCGACTCCGTTGGTGTAGCCCATTTCCCGAAGCATCTCGATATCGTAGTCGGTTCGTTGTTTCAATCGCTGAGCTTCTAAGAGTTTTCCTTCTGCCTCAAAGACCTTGAGCTGCTCTTCCAGTTCCGCCTGAATCTTGGCAATGGCCGTTTCCATGTGGTCGTCGTTGGTCACGAAGTGGGTGGCAGGGAAAATCGCCAAGTGGTCCACATCGCCCAAAACCTTACCTGTCAGGCTCTCAATCTCACGAATGCGGTCGATTTCATCCCCGAAAAACTCCACACGAAAGGCATGCTCATCACGAGAAGCTGGGAAAATTTCCACCACATCTCCACGTACACGGAAACGTCCCCGTTGGAAGTCGATGTCATTGCGCTCAAACTGAATATCGACCAAAGAATTAAGCAACTGGTCACGGGAAATCTCCTGTCCTGGTCGCAGACTGACCACGCTATCAGAATATTCCTTGGGCGATCCCAAACCGTAGATACAGGAAACGGAGGCAACGACGATGACATCATTCCGTTCGAGAAGAGCTGAGGTCGCTGAGTGACGGAGTTTGTCAATTTCATCATTGACCGAACTGTCCTTCTCGATATAGGTATCGCTAGACGGTACATAGGCTTCTGGCTGGTAGTAATCATAGTAAGAAACGAAGTATTCGACCGCATTTTCTGGGAAGAATTCCTTGAACTCGCTGTAGAGCTGACCAGCCAAGGTCTTGTTGTGGGCGATGACCAAGGTAGGCTTATTGACACGGGCGATGACCTGACTCATGGTGTAGGTCTTACCAGTACCAGTCGCCCCCATGAGAATCTGGGCTTTTTCGCCCCCCTCGATGTTATCAACCAAGGCTTCAATGGCTTGGGGCTGGTCACCAGACGGTGAGTATTTTGATACAAGTTTAAATTGGTTTTCAGTATTTCGATTGATCATACTCCTATTTTATCATAAGTTCGACTAATGGAGAAACATTCTAAACCATTCACGACCATGTCCAAAATATTAAATTTTCTCACATTTTAATGACTTTGTATGTCAGAAAATCTAACATTGCAAAAACCTCGATTTTGCATTAATTTTCAGAATATGATATACTAGGGCAGTTATTTTATAATAGAAGGAGTATGGAAATGAAGAAAAAACTACTCATGTTATTGGCAAGCATTCTGCCAGTATTCTTTATTTTTACTGGCGTTAAAGCTGACGATACTATTGATGTCGTATTTGACAATGCTTACGCCCCATTCGAGTTTAAAGACTCAGATCAAATTTATAAAGGATTAGATGTTGACATCATCAACGAAGTAGCCAAGCGCTCAGGTTGGACCATGAATCAAAGCTTTCCAGGATTTGATGCAGCTGTCAACGCTGTACAGGCTGGATCTGCGGACGCCCTAATGGCAGGTACAACTATCACCGAAGCACGTAAGAAAGTATTTACTTTCTCAGACCCTTACTTCGACACCAAAATCGTTATCGCTACCACAAAGGCAAATACCATCTCTTCATATAAGGACCTTAAAGGCAAGACTGTCGGTGTCAAAAACGGTACCGCAGCCCAAAACTTCCTAGAAGAAAACAAAGACAAGTACGGATACAACGTAAAAACTTTTGATACTGGCGATTTGATGTATAATAGCCTTTCTGCTGGTGCTGTTGATGCTGTAATGGACGACGAAGCGGTTATTCAGTACGCTATTCAACAAGGTCAAGATCTAAGCATTGATATTGACGGCGAAGCCATCGGTTCATTCGGTTTCTCTGTCAAAAAAGGTAGCCAATATGAATATCTTGTTGAAGACTTTAACAAAGCTTTAGCTGAGATGAAAAAGGATGGTACCTACGAAACAATCATGAACAAATGGTTGGGAGCTTCTACCACTTCTACCGAAAGTGCCGACTACTCATCTCGTTTAAGCTTAACAGGAAACGCATCAGCTAAAGCAACACCTGTCAAATCAAGCTACACAATTGTGGCAGATTCTTCTTTTGCTCCATTTGAATACCAAGATGAATCAGGTAACTATGTCGGTATTGACATGGAATTAATCAAGGCAATCGCTGAACAACAAGGATTTACTATTACCATTCAAAACCCTGGTTTCGACGCTGCACTAAATGCTGTTCAAGCTGGACAAGCTGATGCAGTTATTGCAGGTATGTCTATCACAGATGCTCGTAAGGAAATCTTCGACTTCTCAAACGCCTACTATACTTCAAACATCCTATTAGCTGTTAAAAATGGTAGTAACATCGCTTCTTACGAAGACTTAAAAGGGAAAACTGTTGGGGCTAAAAACGGTACTGCTTCATATAGCTTCTTAGAAGAAAACAAGGCAAAATATGGTTACACCCTAAAAGCCTTCGACGAAGCTTCAAGTATGTATGACAGTTTAAACTCTGGTTCTATCGATGCTCTTATGGATGACGAAGCCGTTCTTCTATATGCCATCCAACAAGGTCGCGACTTTGCAACACCAATCCCTGGCGAAAAATCAGGTGAATACGGATTTGCCGTTAAAAAAGGTGCCAACCCAGAATTGATTGAAATGTTTAACAACGGTTTAGCTGCCTTGGTTGAATCAGGCAAGTATGATGAAATCCTTAATAAGTATTTCAACTCAACTGAAGAAGCAGGCGCAACAACTTCAACTGTTGATGAGACAACGATTGTTGGTCTTTTGAAAAACAACTACGGTCAGCTGCTCTCAGGTCTTGGTATCACAATTGGACTTGCCCTTCTATCATTTGCTATTGCAATTGTCATCGGTATTATCTTCGGTATGTTTGCAGTCAGCCCAGTTAAAGCACTCCGTGTTACTTCATCTGTTTTTGTAGATGTTGTTCGTGGTATTCCGCTCATGATTGTCGCTGCATTCATCTTCTGGGGTATTCCAAACTTAATCGAGTCGATTACTGGTCAACAATCTCCAATCAATGACTTTGTCGCTGGTACGATTGCCCTATCCCTCAACTCTGGTGCCTATATTGCTGAGATTGTTCGTGGTGGTATTCAGGCAGTTCCAGCTGGTCAGATGGAAGCATCTCGCAGTTTGGGTATCTCTTACGGAACAACCATGCGTAAGATTATCCTACCTCAAGCTGGTAAAATTATGTTGCCTAACTTTATCAACCAGTTTGTTATTACTCTGAAAGATACTACTATCATTTCTGCGATTGGTTTGGTAGAACTCTTCCAAGCAGGTAAAATCATTATTGCACGTAACTACCAATCCTTCCGTATGTACGCAATTCTTGCCATCATCTACTTGGTAGTTATCACACTCTTGACTCGCTTAGCACGCAAACTCGAAAAAGGAGGCAAATAATGGCTCAATTAAAAATCAACGTCCATGACTTACACAAGTCTTATGGAAAAAACGAGGTCCTCAAAGGTATTACTGCTAAGTTCTATGAAGGTGATGTTGTTTGTATCATCGGCCCTTCTGGTTCAGGTAAATCAACCTTCCTTCGTACAATGAACTTACTTGAGACCATTACAAGTGGTCAAGTAACAGTCGATGGATATGACTTAACCGATCCTAAGACAGATGTTGACGCCTTCCGTTCAAATGTCGGAATGGTATTCCAACACTTCAACCTCTTCCCACATATGTCTGTACTTGATAACATCACATTTGCACCAATCGAACACAAATTGATGGACAAATCTGAAGCTGAAAAAGTCGGCATGGAATTATTGGAAAAAGTTGGATTGGCAGACAAACGCGACGCTATGCCAGACAGCCTTTCAGGTGGTCAGAAGCAACGTGTTGCCATCGCTCGTGCCCTCGCTATGAACCCAGACATCATGCTCTTTGACGAACCAACTTCTGCCCTTGACCCTGAAATGGTCGGCGATGTACTCAACGTTATGAAAGACTTGGCTGAGCAAGGTATGACCATGTTGATCGTCACACACGAGATGGGCTTCGCCCGCAAGGTTGCTAACCGCGTTATCTTCACGGATGGCGGCGAGTTCCTTGAAGATGGTACACCAGAACAAATATTCGACAACCCACAACATCCACGTTTACAAGACTTCCTAGATAAGGTATTGAACGTGTAAAAATACAAAAAGCCTTTGACCAAGTGTGTCAGAGGCTTTTTAACATCTCACAATTAATACCTATAACATCTTTTTGTAAGACCACCCTTTCTTAGTCTTCTCTACAACTTCAAAACCACATTTCTCAAACAGCTTTCGTGAACCAAGATTCCAATCGTAAATTTCTTCGACAAGTATTTCCACAAAGCCAAGCTCCCTTGCACGTTCTACCATTCGATGTAACACCTTAGTCCCGATTCCCTTTTTCCAATACCGCTTATCTCCAATGGCAATGGCAAAATCATCTGCAAACAGCGTCACATCACCAATTGGGATAAACTGATCGTCTTCAAAAATTTCAATAAAGTAACATTCGCCATTTTTAGACAAATAATCATACATACGATTGAGCAAGTCAAGACTATAACGTTCTTGATCACCATCAATCAGCCAGACCAATTCTAGATCTTGGTGCCATTCAAAAGCAAAATCATGCTGACCATCATACCGACGTAAACGGACTTGTTTGTCTATTTCTAAAATATCTGCTTGCTCAATTCCAGTGATTGCCATTTCGAATCCTCTCTCATTTACAATAAGTTCATTTTAACATATATCTCTATCAAAATCTATGAATATTATAGCACGCTGATTGACAAGATTCTATCGATATGCTATATTAAAATAAATAAAGTATGCGAGGTAAGGAGAAATGGACAATAACAAGTAAACTCAATTTAAGTTCTATACTTATTTAGTAGTTTTCTTGCGTCCATTTTTCTGTTCCCTCTATTCCTTGAATAGGGTCTTTTTGAGCAGATTTCGACACACTACTAAATAGGTAGTGTGTTTTTTCTTGTAAAGGAGGCCTTATGCTACTAGCCACTCAACACCTAACCCTCGACCATCAAAAAGATTTGCGAAATCTAGTTCAGGACCTAAACCTCATTGTTAACCCTGGCGATAAAATAGCCATCATCGGCGAAGAAGGAAATGGAAAATCCAGTCTATTACTAACCTTGATGGATTCAACACTTGTCGCCAACTACCTGCTTCAATCAGGCAGTATTCACCGATATTTTCATTCACCAATCTATATTCCCCAAAGTCTTCCACTGGAAATAGCAGAGCTAACCTTGAACGACTACTTCTTCGCTGACTTAGACAGCGACATTGATTACGGCCTACTCTACCTCTATGCTGACCAGCTCCAGTTTGACAGCGAGCGATTTTCCAGTCAACAATTGATTGGAAGCCTGTCAGGTGGCGAAAAATTAAAAATTCAGTTAATCAAATCTCTAGCAACTCCATCTGATATTATTTTTCTGGATGAGCCATCCAATGACTTGGATTTAGATACCTTACTTTGGCTTGAAAACTATATCATCACGAGCCCTAACACCATTCTATTTGTTTCTCATGATGAAGACTTCCTCAGTAAAACAGCTACAAAAATCATTCACCTGGAATCTGTTAAGAAGAAAACACTTGCTCAAACCAAGGTTGAAGAACTGGACTACCAGGATTACGCATTGGAACGCCAACAAGCCTATCAGAAACAAGTCCAACAAGCTCGGAACGACAAAAAAGAATTTGACAAAGCTATGAATAGGCACCTACGTCAAAAATCACAGGTTCGTCATACCTTGCTCAACACCCATGATGCCACACTAGGACGGCTCATAGCCAAGAAAATGAAGAATGTCTTATCACGTGAAAAACGCTATGAAAGAATGAAGGAAAATCTTACACAAGTTCCTTTTCATGAAGATGCCATTTCCCTCTTCTTCTCAGACATTTCACCACTACCAGCTAGAAAACAAGTGCTTCACTTAGAAAACTTCCAATTGAACATTGGAGGGCGACAATTAGTTCAAAATATCCATTTCAACTTAAATGGACAAGAGAAAATTGGCATCATTGGACAAAATGGAATAGGTAAATCCAGCTTTCTAAAGATCATCTATCAGAAACTCAGGCAACGAGCAGATATAAACTTGGGCTACATGCCCCAGCACTATACAGAAGTCCTTGATGAGTCTAAAACTCCACTTGATTTTTTATTAGAAAATATCAATCGTGAGCAGGAACAACTAATCTTGACACATCTAGCCAGTCTGCAGTTTACACGACAAGAAGTTCATCACAGGATCTGTGAACTTTCAGGGGGACAAAAAGCCAAGTTACTCTTGTTAAAAATGGTTCTTGATCAAGCCAATTTTCTCTTATTAGATGAACCCAGTCGAAACTTCTCTCCTACTTCTCAGCCTCATATTCGTCAACTATTTGCCGATTATCCAGGTGGCTTGGTATGTGTATCACACGACAGACGTTTTTTGAAAGAAGTTTGTCAAAGAATCTACCGACTAACTGAGAATGGACTGGAAGAACTGGAACAGATATAAAAAAGGAAAATAGCACACACGCAAAATTTCCTTTTCTAATAGTATTTCGAATGTATTCGCTTTATAGCTTATAGTTTATCGAGAGCAAGCTGTAAGTCCTCAATCAAATCATTGACATTTTCAAGTCCGATGGATAGGCGGATTTGATTTGGTGTGACCCCAGCAGCAAGTAAATCTTCTGAAGCTAACTGAGCATGCGTGGTTGTAGCTGGATGAACTACTAGTGATTTAGCATCGGCAACGTTTGCTAAATTGGAAAAGATTTCCAAACTATCAATGACCTTACGCGCTTCTTCTGCTCCGCCTTTTACTTGGAAAGAGAAAATAGAGCCAACTCCCTTAGGTAGGTATTTATCCGCCAAAGGCTTATAAGGACTATCTGGAAGTGATGGATAATTGACCGACTCTACCTGAGGATGACTAAGTAAAAAGTCAACAATTTTTTCAGCATTAGATACATGACGCTCTACACGGAGAGACAAGGTTTCTAACCCTTGCAAAAGCAAGAAGGCGTTGAATGGAGAAAGGGCAGCACCTGTATCACGAAGTAATTGTACACGAACTGCTACAATAAATGCAGCTGCACCAATATCACGAGTATAACTAATGTTATGATAGCTTGGATCTTCTTCAACAAATTGCGGAAACTTACCAGATGCCGCCCAATCAAACTTACCGCTATCGACAATCACACCGCCAATGGTCGTACCATGCCCACCGATAAACTTGGTTGCTGAATGGACGGCAATATCAACACCATGAGAAAATACATTAATCAAATATGGAGTTGCGAAGGTATTATCTGAAACAAGCGGGATGTGGTGGGTGTGTGCAATTTCTGCCAATTTTTCAAGATCAGGAATATCGATAACAGGATTTCCCAAGGTTTCAATAAATACAAGTTTTGTATTATCTTGAATGGCAGCTTCTACTGCTTCAAAGTCATCAATATCTACAAAGCTTGTTGTAATACCATAGCGAGGAAGGGTTTCTTTGAATAGGTTAAAAGTCCCACCATAGAGTGTCGTTGCCGCCACAATGTGATCGCCAGCATGTGCTAATGCTAGAATAGTGTATGTGATAGCTGCCATTCCTGAAGAAGTGGCCAAGGCACCAATACCACCTTCTAAAGCTGCCACACGATTTTCAAAAGTAGAGACCGTCGGATTAGTGATACGAGTATAGATATTCCCTGATTTACGCAAGGCAAATAAATCTTCTGCTTCTTGAGCGTCTTCAAAAACATAGGAAGTAGTTTGATAGATGGGTACAGCACGTGATTTTGAAGCAGAATCAACTTCTTGTCCAGCATGGAGTTGAAGGGTTTCAAATGAAAATTCTCTAGTCATAAAGGTACTCCTTTGGTCTTTTTCAGTATTCTACCTCATTTTTACCATCTTGACTAATACTTAAATATTAGAGATATGTATAGTTAACAACTATAGCCATAGAATCAGTTATTCTAGAAAAATAATATTCATTTTCCTTGAATAAAATAAGGACAAGATTTACAATAAGATTATGAATACCTTAATAGAATATATCGGTCCGATTATCCTCATAGTACTAATAATCTCTTACAGCATCTATCGCAGATGCCATCCTAATAATATGGACACTAAACAAGCGCTCAAATGTCCAAAATGTAAGTCAATAAAACTGCAAACTTACGTTCCAACACAAAAAAGATATTCTCGTAAAGCCGGTATGATTGGTCATGCAATCAATGGCATAGAGGGAGCTATGTTTGCAATGCTCTATGAAGCTGATCGGACTTATTATCGTTGTCAACATTGCGGTTACCGATTTTCTAGAAAGGAGAATCGTTTTATTTCTAACATCGAATAACCTCCCTGATTTTTAGAGAATTTTGCTATTGAAAACGAAGAATTCTCACCCCTTACAAATCCCGTTATATCAACATTTACGAAAATGAAACTTCCATAAAAATGGACTAAAATCCTCTGATTTGGATAAAATCGACACCAATTAACACCATAAAATAGACTAGTCATCAGTAGGTCAAACTAATTTGACCTACTTTATCTTATAGATGGATAATTTATTAATCAAATTCAAAATGATAGGTCAAGTATTTTATAAATTTATCGATATAAGAAGACAAAAAAACTAATCAATACGAGTTATTCTTCAAGAAAAAATCTTTTCAAAATTATTTCTCTTTTAGGAAGTTCGACTTGTTGCTGATTATCTCCATATAAAGTATTATATAACTCGATACAATCTGTATATATGGACTTAATTTCTATCACCTCAAAATAATAGTATAGAATACCAATCCTCGGTTATCGTCGTATGACGCTATTTGTCAATCGCAAGCTTGGAACAAGCTACAACAAGAAACGGATTCGACGATTGATGCACATTTTAGGCATTCGTTCCATTATCAGAAGAGCTAAGGGCTACTGTACCAAGACCAGCTTTGTCAACGTAGAAGACAACATTCTCAATCGTGATTTTACAGCTACTGCCCCCAATCAGAAATGGTGTACAGATGTGACTTTCTTGAAGTACGATCTCAGTTGTAAGGTCTATTTGAGTGCTATTAAGGACCTTTACGACGGCTCAATTGTCGCTTATGTGGTTGGTCAGTTTAATGATAATGAATTGGTATTCGAAACACTTCGTAAAGCCCGAAAAGCTAATCCTGAGGCGACACCATTGATTCACAGCGACCGAGGATCACAATATACTTCGAAAGATTATTACCGTCTGACGACTCAGTATCAGATGACACGCTCTATGTCTCGTGTTGGTAAGTGTATTGACAATGCACCAATTGAGAGTCTCTTTGGGCACTTTAAGACGGAGTGCTATGATTTGAAGAAGTATAAGACCTTTGAGGAGCTAGTTTCAGATATTGATGCCTACATCTATTTTTATAATCATCAACGATTTCAAGAACGCAACAACGGCCTTGCCCCTCTTGAAATGAGGAACAAGGCCGTCGCCTAATCTTTTATTATTTCATTGTCCACTTGACAGGGAGCTGTTCATTATTCAGCCAGTGGGGTTTTTGAGTGTTTTCCGTAGAATATTTAAATTACTTAACTATGGTATTTACTCAATAATAATATCAAAATATTTTGTATCAACTTCTTTTGGAGCGACGTGACTAATATTTCGTTTGGCATTGAATATGTCAGATTCTTCCAGTGAAGTAGAGAGTCCGCTCCATGGCTCTAAAGCGATAAAGGGACTCTGATTTGTAGTTGACCAAATCACTAAATATGGAAAATCATCAAACGCAATCGAAAGAGTCTTCTGATGATTTTTAGATTTCAAGGTTACCTTTCGCGATGCTAATTGATCCAATGTTACGGCATCATGTTCAAACAGTTGATAGGACAAGTCCAAGGTCTTTTGATTTTCCAAGAATGGACGGCGATCTCGTAGATCAAGTAAGCCAGTTTCTGGAAAACTTCTTGGAACTGTACAAGATTCTACTTTTTCAAATTCTAAATAATAGTCTTCATAACTCTCACCATCCAACAAAAGACAATTAAAACCTGGATGACCCCCAATAAAGTAAGGTAGCTTTCTATGTCCTTCAAGATTTTTCACCCGATATTCAGTTCGGATTGTATTGCCAAGTAGTGAGTAGTTAATGGAAAGTTCAAATTCAAATGGGTAATTTTTTACGGTTTCCTCATTTGATGAAATAGAAAATTCCACAGAATTTTCAGTTGTTCTTACATTTTTGAACATCATTTTTCGCACAAGTCCATGC
The DNA here is from genome assembly GCF_044427045.1 of Streptococcus sp. 2022WUSS135. Lineage (NCBI taxonomy): Bacteria > Bacillati > Bacillota > Bacilli > Lactobacillales > Streptococcaceae > Streptococcus > Streptococcus sp. 2022WUSS135. Next base: position 10,012 of record NZ_JAOTGL010000023.1, on the reverse strand, counting down.
CTTGGAATTGTGCCTGTAAATGTCGGTCTTTCTGCAGGTTCATAGATAGCCCAATCATTTCGTAAACTTCCACAAATCGGAAATAGAACTAGTGCTTGACCGCTCCAATAGGTCGGATCTCCTTGCCAAAGATACTCGACACCATCATTGTCTTTTATCGAAGTAATTTGCCCACCTAATTCAGAAAATTGTACTGTTAAGTTCTCATTTTTTAATTCGAGCATAAAAGCTGCCTCCCTTATATGAAAACAAGGATGCTAACTTGAGCTAGGCATCCTTGTATTATTTTTATTCAATAACCTGTGTTTCTGCTACTTTTTTATACCAATAAGCACTTTTCTTTGGATAGCGTTCTTGGGTCTCAAAGTCAACATAGAACAATCCATATCGTTTCTCGTAACCATTTGACCAAGAAAATACATCCATCAAGGACCAGATAAAATACCCTTTAACATTGGCACCATCTGAGATAGCATCTGAAATCACTTCTAAATGCTTTTTCACATAATCAATTCGACCATCGTCATAGACTGTACCATCTACAAATTCATCTTTATAACCTAGACCATTTTCAGTGATGTAGATTTTCTTATAGTTTGGATAGTCATTTTTCACACGCATAATTTGGTCATAAAGACCTTGCGGATAGATAATCCAATCCCAGTCCGTTTTTGGAATATCAACTGGGGACTCTCTACGACCAACTCCTTTGATTTGATACTTAGAACTTCCCTTTTCACCCTTACCATTATGGATAATTTCCGTTTCTCCATCATGAGCTCTCATCCAATCACTCATATAGTAATTGATTCCTAAGAAGTCGTTCAAATCTTTTGCAGCATCTAAGGCAGCAAAGTCTTCATCACGAAGGTCTAATTCCCCACCATTAACTTTCAGAATATGGCGAACACCTTCAAGTGTTTTTTCAGAATAGTAACCCAAGTATGTAGCATCTAGGATAAATTTATTGTGAATAATATCTTCAAGTTCCGCTGCACTGACATCATCTGGATTGGTTGGATCATAAGGATATTTCGTTGGCAATGCATGTACAACACCAATTTCTCCACTATAACCAGCATCCTTGTAGAGCTTAACTGCCTTGGCATGTGAAACCATCATATTGTGATGAGATTGGAATACTTTAGAAAGATCATACTGAATACCTGGTGGGAACTTCCCAACAAGATACTGACCGTCACCAATTGGACCGATTTCATTAAAGGTTGTCCAGTAATTAACTTCAGGAAATTCTTTGAAGCAAAACGCTGCGTAATTGACAAAGTGTTCAATGTTATCACGATTTAGAAAGTCACCATTAGAATGGAGCGTTTCTGGTGTATCAAAATGGTGAAGCGTTACAAATGGTTCTACGTGACGTTTATGACATTCCGCAAATAATTTATGGTAAAACTCTACTCCCTTTGGACTCACTTCTCCAAAGCCTGTTGGGAAGATACGAGACCAAGCAATTGAAATACGAATGCCGTTTACCCCAAATTGTTCACTTAGTTCTAAATCAACTGGATAACGATTATAAAAATCAGAAGCTGGTTCCGCAGTGTACCAGTAATTATCTTCTAGATACTTATCCCATGCAACACGACCTTTTCCATCTGTCTTTGTGGCACCCTCTGCTTGATATGCAGCAGTTGCTCCACCAAATATAAAATCTTTTGGTAATGTTTTAACCATATGCCTACCTTCTTCTATCAAAAATAAATAAAGGGGGAGGAGTTGGAGATTTATTACTCCCTCCCCTTTTGATTAAGAACTTGTATTCACAAGTGAAGTGCTTGTATATAAGAGATAGTTTTTCGCTAATCAAGGCAGTTTTTTGAGGGAATACTGACTGTATTTTGAAAAAAACTAACGATGAGTAGCTGAAAATCTAGCCTTAGATGGAAGTGCTGAACTGTGAATACAGGTTCTAGAACTGTTGTTTGACAAAGTCAAGTGCCCCTTGACCGTCACGTGTGAGTTTAATGTATTGAGCCCCTTCAGTTTTGGCAAGTTTAATGCCCAATGCATCAGTTTCTTGTTTTATGTCCTCGTAGTTTGATGCCACCTGAGGTGCAAGGATAACTAATTGATACTCTGGCAAAATCTCACGGTGAGCACCATAGCTTCCTGCTGTTGCTGTGACTGGAACTCCGTATTCCTTTGCAGCTTTAGTTAAAGCATTAGCAAGCAATCCACTTGTACCGCCTCCTGCACAAAGTACCAGAACGTTTGTTTGATCAGAAATTTCGGTGTCGACTGCTGCTTTTTCAAGAATAGCATCTGCTTTGGCAGTATTGAAGTTAGCTGCCACTTTCTCTTTCAAGCTATTTTCAACTTTCCCTGATTGTTCCTCAGCAAGAATTTGCTCATCATAAACTTTCAAGAATGGATAATAGATAAGTACATCGACAACGACCAACAAGACAGCTAGTGCAAAGGCAAGTGGAGCAAAGTTTGTTCCCATGACAATCCCTAACGGACCTGGAGTTGTCCATGGTAAGTAGACGCTGAAACTGTTCATTTTTAGCGTATCAACAAAGAATTTGAAAATCCATACGTTAGCAATTGGTGCTAAAATAAATGGCACAAAGAATACTGGGTTAAGTACGAGTGGTGCACCGAACAAGATTGGTTCATTTACACCAAAGAATGTTGGAACAACTGAAGCACGTCCAATTGCTTTATTTCGTTTAGACTTAGTCAACCACATAAACATGAATGGCACAACCAAGGTAGCACCTGTACCACCCATTGTCACGATAAACATTTGAGTACCTGAAGTCAGGATTTTGTCAGCGTGTTGACCCGCCTGCAAAAGTTGGAAGTTGGTTTCAATATTGGCATAAGTAATGGCTGCAATTGCTGGCTCAACAATTGATGGACCATGGATTCCTACAAACCAGAACAAGGCATAGGCACCAAAGATAATGGTAATACCAACATAACCATCTGCTGCTGTAAATAATGGCTCAAATAATTTTAGAATAGCCTCAGCAACGTTTGTTCCAACCAGTTGACGTGTCGCAAGATCAATTCCATACAAGACAAAGATAGACAATGCATATGGAATCACGTCTTTAAATGCCTGGGATACGTTCGGCGGAACTTCATCTGGCATACGAATGGTGACATTGTTTTTCACACAGACCTTATAGATATTAACCGTAATGAAGGCTGCTAGAAAGGCTGTCAAAAGCCCCTTAGTCCCCATGTAACCATTGGCAAAACCACCTTCAATACCATCAGAAGCCAGTAATAGGAAATCTGAAATTGAGGCAATCATGGTTGAAATGAAGTTGATTTGATTGGTTTTTGGCAATTGACGGTTAAAAGCATCTGTCAAAGATTTTGCAGTCGTTCCTGCAACTAGGACAGCTACAATCCCCATTGTGTAACCGTAAGGTTTCATGATGGCTGCAACCGCTTCATCAGACCAAGTAAATCCAAAGATATTCGGCACGAAAGCTACCAATAGGAAGATAGTTGAGAACAAAATAACTGGCATAGCTGCGATAAAACCATCACGGATAGCCCTTAAATAAGGGTTTCTCGAAATCTTTTCAAAGAAAGGCTTCCCTTTCTCAATGAATTCAATCAATTTATTCATTACTTATCACCTCGTTTGTACAGTTCAATCATATGACTCATCATATCTTTCAATAATAATGTTGTCATGAGATGGTCTTGACCATGCATGAGCGTCACACTAAAGGCTAAATCCTCACCAGCCGCTTCTTTTTGCAACAAGCTAGTCTGAGCATGATGGGCTTCAACAATACAAGCATTGGCAGCTTCAACTAGTTCCTCTGCTTTTGCATAATCACCTTTTTGAGCCGCAGCCAGTGCCTCCATCAATCGAGAACGTGCATCTCCAGCGAACGCAACAATCTCAAAACCTAATAACGTAATTTCTTCTCTGTTCATAATATGAACCTCCTATTTTTTTATGTACTCAATGGAAATAGCATTCAGACTAGCTTCAACAGTCTAGGAATAGACTGTTGAAGGTTGGAAATAAGACGAACGAGTTCGTATCGATATAACGCGGATAAAACTCTGTTCCCCTCTCATCTCAATGGAACAGGCTGAAAACCTCCACTGGAGCTTTTCACTCATCAAGTTGAGGCAACAACGTCTGAATTGGATTTACGAAGAGTATGATTTACAATAACCGTTGAATATGTAACACAATATAGAACCTTTCACTGTCATTTACAGGTTCATCAACCAATGATGTGATCATCTCAAAAATCTGACTACCTATTTGGTAAGCTCTTGGATTCTGGAGCTTGATATACTGTTCCAAACTAGCAATCGATTCATTTGACTGATGGGATCTATCTAAGTAATTCAGAAAATAGGACAGATGAATCATAAAGCGATCATAAAAATTGCTATTTTCTTTTGAGCGTTTAATCCCATTCTCCGTTAAGATTTGTTCAACCTCTGCTATAATTTTTTTGCTGACGTCCTGTTCTTCACTTGTGGGATGAATTGTCTCCCCCTTTGCATTAATTAAGTGAAGTGCAATTCGACCAATCTCATCATTTGGAAAATCTTTTAACAACTTTTCACGAAACATAGCTAAGGCTTCACGAGCCATTTTATATTCCAAGGGATATTCGGCTGAAATATTAGGTAACCTACTTTCTTGATAGGTATTCTTTAAAACCGCCTGATAGGCACAATAGATATGATCCGTCAGTGTCACATAGAGATATTCTTGTACAGGGTAATGATAGGTTGCTACTAGATGATTGATAACCGTGTAGGTTGCAGAAATAAAATCTAAGGGAATATCTTTTAATAAAGTTAGAAAATTTTCTTTGGCCTCGTCATTTTTTAGCGAAAAGATGTTTTCTATCTTATCCTTAACAATTAAATCCCCTTTCTTCTTTTGAAAAGTTATACCTAATCCCATCACGACTGCCTGTTCCCCATGTTCATTTTTTACCAGAGCAGCGTTATTATTTAGTGACTGTATAATCCTAAACATAAATCCCTCCTATATTTTTAAGCAAAAAAAGACTACAAACAAACCGAGAATATCCTACTCTCAAATCCATTTGTAGTCTTGCCTAATCGAATTAGTTACAATCCACTCTATTCTTGCCGATGAGATTATTATAGCATATTCTCAGAAAATGTAAACCCTTTCTTTAAGAAAAATGGTTATTTTTTCAATTATTTTTCTAACCAAGAAGTAGCTGTTTGAGACAAGACGGCATCAAGTCCCTCAATATTTTCACGACCAACAGTTCGTAACCATTCACGTGCTGCTTCTTCTCCTTGTTCGATATAGACTGGCACAACACCTGCCCATGTTGCACGACCGCAGAGAACACCATTAAATTTAGCACCTGCTTCATGTGCAAATACTAGAGTATCTTGGAAGAGTTTTGCAGAAACACCTGCACTTAGATAAATGTATGGCAAATGAGTTGATGCTTCTTGTTGACGGAAATGTTCGGCTGCTTCGTCTTTTGTATAAACGACTTCCCCTGTTCCAAAGCCTTCTACAAAATTCATGTTCACAGGTACTTCTACCTTGAGAACATCTACTCCAAAGCGTTCGTTAGAAAATACTTTCATGGCTTCATTTACTTTTCTAGGTTTAACTTTAGCAAACTCAACGCTAGCATTGTCATCAATCGTCTCATCGTAGCTCAAAATTTCCAAGAAGAATGGCAAACCTTCTGCCTGACATTCTGAACCTAAGCGTTCGATATAGGCCTGTTTTTGAAGATTAACGTATGGATCACCATCAACGTCATAGTAAAGTAGAAACTTAATGGCATCCGCGCCCTCTTCTTTTAGTCGTTTTACAGACCATTCTACCAGGCAATCTGGCAAACGACTGGTAGAGCTGGTGTCATAGCCAGTTTTCTCATAAGCCAAAAGTAAACCACATTGTTCATCGCGGGCGCGTGAAGCTGGTAAGCCAAATTCAGGATCTAAAAGAATAGAAGAAGAAAACTGTGTTAGTTCTTCAGAAACTAGAGTTTTTAGCTCTTCCATCTGCTCCACAGTAGGTTCTTCTGCCTGATGTTTTGCCATCATTTTTTTCAAGGCTCCACGTTGGTCGAAGGCAAGAGCTGAAATGACTCCTGCTTCATTGCTTACTTTTTCCATATACTTTCTTTTTTCTGCTGTTAATACCATCTTAAACCTCCTCGACTTCAATTTGAGAATACAATACTTCTGAATGTTCTAAGTTGACATAACCTGTCTGTTCTTCCTGAGCATTTAACATGCCCAAAACGTTTGCATTTTTTAGTAGTTCGACATCAGGTAATACATGTTTCAAACTAGCTGCAATACCTGCAACGGTTGAATCACCCGAACCTACTGGATTGACGACATTTATTTTTGGAATTTTAACACGATAGAACTTGTCATTGTGCTTGGCAAAAGCCCCCTTTGCCCCCAATGATACGACTATCCAATCAATTCCTTGGAATAATTGATCAGACAGAACTTCTTTCAATTCTTGAATATCATCCGTGACATCTTTTCCAATTAACTGTGATAACTCTTCTGTATTCGGCTTAATAACTGTCGGCTTCTGCTGGCTTTCTAAAACGTTTTTCAGCGCCTCACCAGAACAATCCAGAACAACAGCAACACCACATTTTTTACAAAGTTCAATGACCTTAACATAATAGTTACTAGCAAGTCCCTTAGGCAAACTTCCTGAAATAACAACAACATCTATATTGTTCAGGATAATTTCTAGATGTTCGATAAAATTCAAGGCTTCATGTTCTTGAATAGTTGGTCCTTGTTCTAAAATCTCCGTCTGTTTGCCATCATGAAGAACCGCAATGCAATTACGTGTTTCGTTCCCAATTTCCACAAAGGAATTTTTAATATCATTTCGAGTGAGTTGTTTCTTTACATAACTTCCAAGTTCACCACCAATAAAACCAGTAGCCACAACATCTTCACCGATTTGTTTCAAAACCCGTGTCACATTGAGCCCCTTACCACCAGCTGTTTTTTGAACTTTTTCTACTCGATTGACAGTATCCAATTGAAAGGTATCCAATTGATAGGCAATATCAACCGACGGATTTAAAGTGATCGTCAAAATCATGTGAGCCTCCTAGTCGTGGTATTCTCCACGATCCCACTTTTCAAGAAATTCAGTAAAGAACTCTGGATTAGCCTGCTCTTGATTGAGCGTTTCAACTGCAGCAATTTTTTCGATCAAACGTTTGTTTTCTTCAGTTGGTTTGTATTCTGCTTTAATGAAGGCTTCAATGATGTCGCACATAAGCAACTCACCCGTAATTTTGCCACCAAAACCAATGACGTTGGCATTTAACTCTTCCTTAGCATAAAGCGCAGAGGTCATATCACGAACCAAGGCTGATCGAACACCTGGAACCTTGTTTACAGCATTGTTGATTCCAACACCTGTTCCACAGATACAAATTCCCAAATCTGCTTGTCCGCTTGCAACAGCTTCGCCAACTTTTTTACCAAAGATCGGGTAATGAGTACGAACATTGTCATAAGTCCCAAAGTCCAATACTTCATATCCTTGATTTTTCAAATAATCTACCACTGCGATTTTTTCATAGGTTACAATGTGGTCACAACCGATTGCAATTTTCATCTCTTATTCTCCTTTGTTTACAACAATTAACACATTTTATTTAGCATATCGACACGAATTTGGTGACGGCCGCCATCATACTCACCTTCAACAAATCCTTTAACGATGTTTTTAGCAATTCCCTCTCCTACAATCTCACTACCGATTGTAATAATACGCGAATTGTTGTGTCCTCTTGTCATATAGGCAGAACGTTCGTCTGAAACTTCTGCAGCAATCATGCCTTTGACTTTAGTTGCGGTCATAAACGGACCAACTCCATAAGCATCAATCACAATACCAAGATTTCCTTCCTCTTGATTGACTGCTGCAACTACTGCCAAAGTTGTGTCAACAAAATCACTTCCATCACTGACATCTTTAAAGTCATATGATTTTTCTTGTAAATAATCTTTAATAACGTCTTTTAGTTTTGAGCCCGCTGGATCAGCACCGATAATGATTGTCATAACCTATCTCCTAACAAAAATAGAAAGTTGTAGCCATATGTGGCAGAAAATCGTTGTTTTGCAAAACTTAGAAAAAGCGTTTTTGCTTTTTATGTTTAAATTATACAACCAAACAAACATAAAGTCAACATATTTTGTTGTATTTTTGTTTATTTTTTTCATATACAAACAAAAAACCAACATTTTACTGTTGGTTTTGATAACTTTATGATTTTGTAGAAATAATTTCAATGTGGTTATGTAATAATTGGTAGTTTTCATCCTTTGCAGTCATATCTGTCACTAGTGCAGTTAAGTCATTCAAATCACAAAAGGAAGTAAAATCATCTTTTCCAATTTTTGAGGCATCTAGCAGTAGATATTTTTCTAAAGAATGTTTAATGGCAATATTTTGCGTATAGGCTTCGGCTAGGGTAGAGGTCATGACATCAGTTCCCTTAAGTCCGTTACCTGAAAAGAAAATCTTGCTGAATCGTATTTTTTCTAAACTAGTATTGGTAATTTCTCCTACAAAAGATTCTGTCACTTGGCGATATTCTCCTCCAAGGAGAAAGACCTGAAAATCCTCTGTCTTCTTTTGTGATAAGATGGTAAAAACAGGCATACAGTTTGTGATGACAGTGAGACGAGGATTTTTAATGGCCTCAGCCAGAAAGGCAACTGTTGTTCCTGGGCCTAAGAATACCGTGTCTCCATCTTCTATCAGTTGTGCTGCCCTTTCTGCTATCTCTTGCTTGGCTTCCTTATTTTGAATGTGTTTCTCAGAATGGGAATATTCCCGATATTGAAAGGCCTTATTACTTCTAGCCCCGCCGTGTATTTTAGTTAAGACCCCTTGCTCTTCCAACTCTATAAAATCACGTCGAACAGTCATATCAGTAACATTTAGCAATTCAACAATCTCAGAAATTCTAACTGTACCTTTTTTGTTTACCAAACGTGTAATTTCTTCTAGTCGTTCTCGTTTATTCATGTTTAATCCTTTGTTGTTTTTTTACATTATATCAAAAATAAACAAGAATATGTTGGAATTTTGAACATCTGTTTATATGATGATTGCAACTTTATTATGCGAGTAATCTTCGCGAGCAGGTTTTGCGCGGTTCGCAAAACATCGGTTCGTTAGAACCGACTGCAAGGAAAAAAGAAAGCATTGAGTTAATCCACACTCATCGTACACTCCATAACTATTCAGGTTCATGGCATTGTTTTGCAAAATGGGTTTCAATTAACATTTCGCCAGAACAGTTAATGGCATTAGGTAATGTTGAAAAAGATACGGAAGGTTGGATAGAACTTATCAATCAATATCAATACTTACAATATTGTATAGAGATTGGTTTAAGTCCATATACACAAGCTACCTACAAAGTAGCATTGGCCAAAGTTCTCGGAGTTTCCTCAACTAATTTCATCGCTACACAACCACGTACTCGTGCGAATCGTATGAACAATCGTGTATTGCATAAAGACTATCGTTTATCCAACAAAAATAACGACTACTGGCATAAAATTGTTACCGCAACAGGCTTACGCAAAAGTGAATTGATCCATGTCACTGGTGATGCTATGCAACGTGAACGTGATGGCCGTTGGTATTTAAATTTAGACGGCCATAATCATCACACAAAAGGACGCAGAGATCGCTGGTCTCCAATCATGGCCACTAGTCAAGAGGAGGAAGAGTGGTTAGTCGCTATTTTCCAACGAGCAGGAGAAAAGAGAGTGTTTCATGTTCCCAAAGATTTAAGTCTCGACGATTTTGATGGAAAGAAAGTTCCCACTGCATTAAAGCCACATAAGTATCGTGCTGAGTATATAGAGCGTGTTTATCGCAGTGTAGCACGCGAAATTTCCAAGATTAGAAATCGTAAAGAAGTTATCCATCTGCGTAAAGAGTTAGTTGGCATCTCACTCGACAGAAAAGCTTGTAAAATTG
>NZ_JAOTGL010000022.1:0-29949 GCF_044427045.1 Streptococcus sp. 2022WUSS135 | reverse complement strand
CGAACGTTCCAAAGAAAGATAAAAAGCAAGGTACCTGTAAGCTTCACTTATAGAGTAACATAATAGTTGAAAAATAGGGTTAAAAAACCTCCTTTTTGTGCGCCCTAAATACAAAAACTATTCCCGTTTTGTCATGAACTGCTCAGACGGGAATAGTTTCTTTAGCTACTTAAATGCTTAACTTAATGACATTGGGTAAAAAGCCCAGCACTGCTTCTCAAAGTTCGTGTCAATATCTCAGCGCAGTAGATGATTGGGTTTAACAGTCCAGTGGACTGTTAAAGGTTGGAGATAAGATTTGCAAAGCAAATCTCAGCAATTCGTTTTTCACACTCCAAATCTGACCATTACGACTGTTGCGAACAAAGTTCGCTTCATCTCCAACCTCAAACTGTCTCCCAGACAGTTTGAGCTGTGCGGGGGTGGGAGTGAAACAGTCTGGAAATAGACTGTTTCAGCTCAACAACTAGAAATAAAGACTTGTTGACGAACTCTTCTATGAATGGTCGAGTTCTGTCCCACTCCCTTTTTAATAATATTATTCTTCAACCCATGTTCCCCAGTTACCGCCAAGACGACCAAAAAATTTCAAATAGTTAAACATGTTACTAATCTCCTTTAATCTTTATGAGTTTAGTATAATGCTTTTCACAATTCTTCAACAGGACAAAAATGTCACTTTATTGATTGTCAACTCTCCAATCTTCTTCAATCTTTTGTTCTAACTCTCTATTTTCTATCAATTTTGCAAATAGCACCGCATCTAGATAATGCTTTTCAGCCTCATCCCGATCCTTATCCACAAAAAGTGCATATTTCCATTTTAATACACTAACAATGGGCTTTTTCTGAAAATCTTGTGTCGACTGTATAATCTTATCTACACTGTCAAATATCTTTGGTATTGGTTCGTAATATTTTTTACTTCCCAAAATGTTTACACAAGATAATAATGTATCCCTTAGAACAAATAAATCATTTGAATTGATGATATTGATTTGCTCATGTAAATGCTCTATAATTTTCAAAAACTGTCTAAATATTTCTGAATCACAGCTAGATAACCTAACATATTCAAGATGGAGCCTAACAATCAACAAATCATTCAATTCATACTTTCGTTTGCGAAAAATTTGTTCAAAGTAGTCTTCCAGTATCTCTTTTCCAAAGCCTGCTGTACCTGACTCTAAAGTATCAATTCGTGATTGAATCGCATCTATTGCTATCTTCTCCTCCTCAGGCAATTCATCATAATAATCGTCATAGATTTCTGTCATCATGGCATCTCGCTTTTCCGCCAAATCTTCATTACCATAAGTTGGGGTGCGAAGCACATCAAACTTCAGCTTGGAATATCTTTCGGGTAAGGATACGTAATCTGGCATAAGCTCGTAAAGTCCCATACCTAAACGAGTTGCAATATACTGAATCTTTGAAAAAGTCGGCTTGGAAGTACCTGCTTCAATACGAGTTAATTGGCGCACAGAGAGTTCCAGTTCATCGTCACAAAACTGTTCACGTGTCATGCTAACAGATTCTCGTAATTGACGTACACGCTGTCCAAATTCCTTATCGTTCATAAACCACACCTCCAAATATACTTTTTAAATTATATCAAATATATTACACAAATTCCATATCATGCTCTTCTTAAAACAGACGGCTGGATTCGTTTTTTATTATAGCTTGAAGCCATAACAAGATAAAAGAGACTGGGCAAAAAGCCCAGTACCGCTTCTCAAAGTTAGTGTCAACATCTCAGCGCAGTGGTTGATTGGCAGATTTGTTCGTGTTTTACACTCCAAATCTGACCATTACGACTGTTGCGAACAGAGTTCGCTTTATCTCCAACCTCAAACTGTCTCCCAGACAGTTTGAGCTGTGCGGGGGTGGGAGTGAAACAGTCTGGGGATAGACTGTTTCAGCTCAACAACTAGAAATAAAGACTTGTTGACGAACTCTTCTATGAATGGTTGAGTTCTTTCCCGCTCCCATTAATCAAGTAGTCATAGCACTAGCCTAAACGAAGTTCAGCGGACATCTTTAGATGTTGCTGGAGAGAAACAACTTATAGCTGGTGTACAAGCCACCCGTTTTCACAGGTTGTTATGACTTGATTTATCTGTTAATATTTGTTTTATGTCCAATAAAGAAACAATCTTCCAATTCTGCTCCACGCCATCAATTTGCAGGTTGATGCTATGAATCCCTGCGTTGATAGCTGTTTCTACATCGAGCAGACGGTCGCCGATATAGTAGGTGTTTTCCTTGTCCAGTCCGTATTTTTCGATGAGAAATAGCAGAGCTTCTGGACTTGGTTTGCGGGCAAAACCTGAATCGCTGGTCAAGATTTCTGTGAAATGGTGACGGACACCCAAATCCTCCAAAACCTGAAAAGCATTGTCACTTTTGTGTGTATAAACGAAGTTTTGAATGCCTTGCTGAGCTGTCCAGTCCAAGATTTCTGCCGCACCTGTCATCAAGGGAATCTGCGTATTCTTCTCCTTCAAGGAAGTCGCACGCACACGATTAAGTTCATCGCTATCTAGACCGTACTTGTCCGCATCACGCACCAGCAAATCCTTGACAGAATAGCGAAGAATATATTTTCTCACTTCTTCACGGTCAAAAGGAAGACCAAACTGCTCATAGGTTTCCTGGATGCCAGCCAAAATCGCTTCATAGGAATCCAAGAGCGTTCCATCCAAATCCCAAATAAATGTCGGTGTCATCTTATCTCCATTCATATGCTTGATAGGGCTTGTCCAATTGGTAACCCAATTTTTCAGCCAGTTTCAAGGAAGTCAGAGTATGGGCATCCCAGCTAGGATAGAGATTACGGTCTAAACAAGCTAAGATTAACTGAGCAGCACAAGCTCTAGCCAAACCCAAACCTCGATAGTCTTCCCTAGTATCCACCTCTATCTCAATCCCACCTGAATAACTGGCATAGGATGAGGCACCTGACACCACCTGTTCCTTATGCAAGATGACATAGCCTAGACCCAAGTCTAAAAACTGCTCCACATCAGCATAATTGCTCACCAAATCGCGTGACCAGTCTTCCACCAGACAGGCATCATACAGATTACAGTCAATCACTTTCAGGTCAAACTCTTCAGGTAGGGCATCAATCAGTTTCTGCAAATGCCCAAGGTCAAAACTAGTATCTTTTTTCGTAGCATAACGGGTAAAGGACCGGATATTGTCTCCGTAAGTCCCTTCTATCAAGTCTGACCAGGCCTGGTTTTGGGGGACTAAAATAATATCCTTTCCCTCACATATTTTCAGCAAGTCCATATTTGGTTTTCCGGCCAAAAAACCAAAGAAGCTCTGCCATCCATAGAGAGCTAAGGCTGACTGGGGCGACTGGCTGTCATCAACATGAATCTGTCCCATTCTGCCTTCTAAACAGGTCCAAATAATTGTCTCAGGCCAATCTCCAAATAAACTGGCTACTTGTCTCATCTGCTCTGCCATTATTTTTCCGTATAGGGATAACCCAAGTGCTCGTAGGCCTTGGCTGTCGCAACCCGCCCCGCCCGTGTCCGCATGAGGAAGCCCTGCTGAATCAGGTAGGGCTCGTACATATCCTCCACTGTTTCACGCTCTTCGGCGATATTGACCGACAGGGTGTTGAGGCCGACAGGACCGCCACCGTACATCTCAATCATGGTCCGAAGAATCTTCTGGTCCACATAGTCCAGCCCCTCACGGTCCACATCCAGCATGGTCAGAGCCTTGTCCGTAATGCTATCGTCAATCAGGCCGTCGCCCATAATCTGTGCAAAATCCCGTACCCGCTTGAGCAGGCGATTGGCGATACGAGGGGTCCCACGCGAACGACGAGCCAGCTCGATAGCTGCTTCATGGGTAATCTCCATGTCAAAGATATCCGCTGTCCGCTCGACAATCTCGGTCAAATCAGCCAGTTCGTAATACTCCATGTGACCAGTGATCCCAAAACGGGCCCGCAGGGGATTGGATAGCATACCCGCACGAGTGGTTGCTCCAATCAGGGTAAAAGGCGGCAACTCCAAATGCACGGAGCGGCTGGCTTCTCCTGCTCCAATCATGATATCGATGTAAAAGTCTTCCATGGCAGAGTAGAGAATTTCCTCAACTGCCATGGGCATACGGTGAATCTCGTCAATAAAGAGGACATCACCAGGCTCCAAATCATTGAGAAGGGCCACCAAATCGCCTGTCTTTTCAATGACAGGCCCACTGGTCTGCTTGATATTCACCCCTAGTTCGTTTGCAATGACAAAGGCCATGGTGGTTTTACCTAAACCTGGAGGACCAAAAAGAAGAGTATGGTCCAAGGCTTCATCACGGAGTTTTGCCGCCTCGATAAAGATTTTCAACTGGTCCTTAACCTTGTCCTGACCGATGTATTCATTTAATTTCTGCGGACGCAGGGTACGCTCGACGTACTCCTCGTCCTGCATTTGTTCCATGTCTAAAATTCGATTTGTCATGAAACCATTATAGCATAAAATGAAAATACCAGACTCAGTGAGTCCAGTATTTCCAGGAGATTATATGATCCCTAGCTCTTGTCGCTTGCGACTTAGAGCTAGGGACACCTTTAGATGAAAAGTATTTCTGCTATTTCTAGCTTGGATATAGTATAACTCGCCAAGCTTAAGGGAAACTAAAACAGAATTCATTTTATGTGTTTTTCATTATTTATAAAAACATCTGTGATTTTTGCTCACAGCTACTTTACTCCTCAATTCGCACACGGATAAACCATTTATCAATCCTCCTCTTCCCAGAACGCCGTAACCGCTCTGCGATCCCCTCCATATATTTTTCAAACTTTTCTTCCATCTTTGAAACTTTCGAGTCCCCGCTATCATTTCCTCCCAAAGATAATGTGTAAGTTGTTTGTTTCATTCTTTTCTCCTATCTATTTATTGTACAAGTAATCATCAGTATTCCATTTTATTATTAGGTAACCCTAGACTTAGACTAGTCGGTCCATCGACTCCCATTCACTAACTGGCTTGCGGTAAGCCTCTTAAGAAATCTTGATAGAGATGATTTCTCTCCACTAACTGCTGATGAGGACCATAGTCAGCCACTTGTCCATTTTTATCTAAGACCAGAATCGCATCCGCCTCACGCACTGTGTGCAAACGGTGAGCAATGGTTAGCCTTGTTTTTCCAGTTGTTAAACGGTCAATCGCTTTGCTAATGACACGTTCTGTGACAGTATCTAAACTTGCTGTCGCCTCATCCAACAAATAGATAGGATGCTCTAACAACAAAGCTCTCGCAATGCTAAACCGTTGTTTTTGGCCTTCCGACAAACCTGTCCCATTTTCTGAAATCCGAGTATCTAAACCATCTTCCAACTCAGCTACTAAATGAGACAATCCCAACTCCTTGAGAATATGAGCAATACGCTCTTCAGACACTGACTCGTTCTTTCCATACAATAGATTTTCTCTAATCGTTCCATGGAAGAGAGTATTATCTTGAGGTATGAAGGAAATCAATCTTCTCATCTCCTTGGTTGAAATATCACTTAAGCATTGTTGACCAATCCGAATCTCTCCTTGGTAGTCTTGATAGTATTTCATCAGCAAGGCAAAAATAGTTGATTTTCCTGCCCCACTTGGACCAACAATCGCCACATGAGTTCCCTCCGGAATTCTAACCGATACTCCATTCAAAACTGGATCTGTATGATAGGAAAACTGAACATTTTCCAGCTGGATACTAGCAGCATCAACCAACTCTGTATCTGCCTGTTCTTCCTTATTCAGCTCTAACAACTCTACCAAACGTTTAGACACCGCCTGAAACTCCGTTAGTTCATTTAAGGAAGAGGCAATATCTGTTACTGGATCAATCAGTTGCGTCATGTACAATACGAAGGTTGTCAATGTGGCCATGGTCATCACACCCTTGGTCACTTCTATACCTGCTACAAGCAACATCAGAATGATAAATCCTGTCATCAAGCTACTAACTAAAGTATGTTGCACCGCTGATAGTCTAATCATTCTCTCAAAGGTTTGTGACAGTTTCTGAAAAGACTTGCCCATCTCTCGTTGTTCATGCTTTTCTCCCTGAAAGGCCTTCATCAAACGAATCGTTGTAAATTTATGACTAATTCTACTAGAAACCTGCCCTAATCCTTCTTGGTAAGCAGAGTAGTAACCTTCCAGCCGCTGATTCATTGGAATCATAACCATTGACAACAAAGGAAGCAACAAGAGACTAAGACCCGTGAGCCACGGACTGATGGTCCACAGAAAATAAATTGACCCGATAACCATCAAACCATTCATCAAGAAATTTGGAAGAATAACGGTAATGAAGTTCAGAACAACCGACATATCATTGGTCAAACGACTGGCAAGATCGCCGGATTGGTACTGATCCAAGTCCTTTACAGATGTGGTCAACAAGGATTCATAAATATATTGTTGCAACTGTTTGAGTGCCTTACTACCACTACGCCCGATGAAATAATTGGATAGGGCTTGTACCGTATAAACCGATACAAAGAAAAGGATGAAGCCAGCCAGCAATTCTGGTCGTGTTAATAGATTGCTTAAATAGGTTTGATCTAGCAACTGACCAATAAACTGGGGAAGAAGCAAACCCATTCCAACCCCAAGAGCACTCAGCACTATTCCAAACAAGAACATCGTTTTATTGAACGATTTCAACAACACTCCTACGAGTCTTCTATTCATACCTAGAACTCCAAATTCTTGAACTTTTTCACAGCAATTTTAGTAAATACGAGTACGTAAACAATTGTGACACCGATAGCTCCTAAGTAAGCAAGTCCCACTCCTGTAAGACCTTCGCTCGCTAAAGGCATATAACTAGTTGGAAAAAGCATCGCAACTGGACCGCCAACAACTGCTAAAATCATCATCGTAATCGTCACCAAAAATCCTGTGACCATTGTGGTAATATTTTTCAGATACAAACAAAGAGCCGTTGCCAAACTAACTGATAAAATATCTTTTAGCAAATAAGCGACAATACAGAACACATTACTCAAGCTCTCTGCCAAACTAGTATCAAAAACGGACGGACTGCCAAAAGGCAGATGGATTACCCTGACATAATGTACAAATGCAGATGTCGCAAAGAAGAGACCATAGAAAATAACAATTGTTGCTAATAGACCCAAATATTTCGACCAGAAAATCTGCTTCCGCCCAAGATCTCTGTATAAAAACATGGTATGTTCATCTACTTCTTTCCTAAAGACAGAGATAGCCAAGAAATACAGGGTCAAACTAGGAAGAATAAAACTATCCACAGAGCTCATCATCATATTCGTAAAGGCAACGAGACTAACCGACCCCTCACTAGCATGAATCTGCATAAAATTCGATCCCTCAATAAATGAAGTGACCAGATAAATAAAAGGAAACAATGTAAACGACAGATAAATCTGCGTCTCCTTTCGCTTCCAAATCGTTCTAAAGATAGCTGGAAAAATTTGCTTCATACTCACTACCCTTTCGTAAAGATTTCTTTCAAGTGATTCTCTTTCACTTCTAGTTTCACAATCAATTCTTGACGAGCCAACACACCAAAAATCTGATTTAGCTCACTTGTAGGTGTAGCAGTGGAAATCTCTAACACTTCCCCCTCTAGCACCACATGGTCATTGAGCAAAGCCTCTACAGAATCTAGGTTTTTTGTCGTATCCAACTGCACGAGTACACTTGGATGAGATTTGCCTTCAAAAGCCTCTGCCAATTCTCCCGATTCGATATAGACATAGCGGCTGCACAAGGCCTCCAGCTCACCCAGTTGGTGACTCGAAATCAGCATGGAAATTTGTCGCTCACTAGACCACTGCTTCAAAATATCAATCAATTTCTGAACACCAATCGGGTCCAAGCCCACAAAAGGCTCATCTAAGATAAGGAAATCTGGCTCCGCAACCAAGGCAATCGCCAAAGCTGTCCGTTGTTTCATACCAAACGAGAATCCCTTGGGTTTCCGATTGCGAGCATCCCATAACTCTACCAATTTCAAAGTCTTCTCAATATTTGGATAAAGCTCTTTTTTCCCATGCAAGTCCAAATAAAACTTAAGATTGTCCATAACTGTCATTTCTGGATAGAAGACTGGATCAATCATAATCCCAAAGTCTGACAACAAATTATCCTGGCTAAAAATATCCGTACCCTTATAAGTAATGGTTCCCGAACTTGGTTTTAGAGACTTGGCCATTAGTTTCATGAGCGTGGATTTTCCAGCTCCGTTTTTCCCAATCAGCCCAACAATCTCGCCCTTATTGATCTCTAAACTCACATCTTTTAGTGAGTAAAATTCGTTTCCTGCAAACTGTTTTGATAAATGATTGATTTTAAGCATAAGTAACTCCTTTTTCTAACTATTTCTAAAACTCCAGCTTTTCAAAGTTCGAACGGCCTTTGAGATAGATAGCAACAATATAAAATGTCGTTATAGCTGCTACCAAGGACCATGCAAGCAGTGGCTGATTAAGGTTCATCTGAGCATAGCCGTTCGGTACGACATAACGAACTCCAATGAGAAATGGTGCAGTTGTTGTAAACAGCGACCAAAAAACTCCTGCTAAAACTGCCTGTAAGGATTTGGCTTTGATAGAAACCATGGCAACCATTAGAATACCGATAACATTGATTGAAATTATTGCAAAAATAGATAGCAAAGTGGACTGTACATTATTCCAATCATCCGATACTACTTTTCCAGAAGCGTTCAAGAAGCCAAAATAAGCAATCGCACTTGTCAGCATTGTTAGAAGGACATAAGAGGCGTACATCGTCACTAAACTAATGATTTTTGCATTAAAAAGTCGAGTTCTATTCAGATCTTTATATAAAAATAGAATACCGCTATCAATCTCATCCCTAAAAACTGCGGAAATTATCAAGGATAACAGCAATGTTGGTAACACAATCCCATCCTGTGTTGCCAATGCTGCCCCTAGAAAATCTAAAAAATTGTCTGTATATTCAGCCTTTACGCCTACTAAAAATTTAGACAATATCGGAACTAAGATTGGTAAACCAGCAAAGGCATAGAACAAAGCAACATCTCTTCTATAGATAATCGATTTAAAAATAGACCTAAATATATTCATATTGTTTCCCCTTTTTATCAATAAGATAGATGAGCAATAACTCCCTCACCTATTCATTCGTAAACAAAAAGAAAAATTCTCTGGAAAAACCAAAGAATTTTGAGCAACAAACCATTCTATGCAGATACAAGTTTAGATTTTTCAGTTGCTAGCTGAGATTGGACTGCCAAGATAGTTACAAGCAATCCAATAAAAGCAAACATCCCCCAAGTCAAATGAATATGTACAGTAGCTAATGTAGAAAAGAGAATGGTTCCCACAGGAAGAGAAAGTGTAAATAACATGGTCAATAAAGTATCTGTGCGTGCTAGCAATTCCGGCGAAGTATTGGCTAGTAATAGAGCATCAATTTTAGGATTGACCTTTCCGCCAATATAGGCTGAAAATGCTAGAGAAACTACTCCAACAAACTCACTTAGCCCCAATAAATGGCTCAAACCAATTCCGGTCAATGCTATCGCATTACAAATCATCATTTTTGTAAGAGATAACTTTGCGAAGTAATCATTTGGTGTTAAACTTCCAACAATCATACTCACAACCAAGATAGCATTGATAGCCAAAAGACTCTGACCATAAGTAAGCCCAAATAAACTCCTATCTAGAAAATAGATAGTATAGATAGAGCCAAGTGCTCCACCTAGAGCATTCATAAGTAAAATACAACTTAAAGTTGTCAAAAGATTGCCAGAGGCATTGGTTTCAAAAACAACCTTAATACCATCAATCACATCACCTAGCTGTTGTTTGATGGATTGTGACGATGTTATTTCAATCTCATCATGCGTCAAATGTTTTTTATGTGTATAGAGCAAGATTCCAGAAATAAGGAAAAAGCAAGCATTCAACATCGCAACAATACTGAAATTATTACCTGTCAATGACAGAAGCCATACCCCTAAAGCTTGCCCACCAATACCACTCACACATGAAATGAACTGAAAGAAGGAATAAGCCTCCATAAGTTCGTCCTCTTTCAAGTTCTTCTGCATAATCGGTAACCGCAAACCTGAAGAATAATCAGACAATAAATCAGTTATTACATTCATCACACAAACAAGAGCAAATACTCCAATCGTTGTACTTTGAAGTAAGAATGACATAACAAAGAATAACACAGTCTGAACAAGGGCTGCTGAAAACAATGCGTTTGCCTTTTTCTTAGTCTTATCTGCTTGAATCCCCATATAAAATGAAAAAATTGTAGGGAGAACCATGATTATATTAGCAACAGATATCGCCCATGTTGAGCGAAATTGAGTAGCTGCATAGATCACGAAAACAAGGTTATAAATGTGTGCACCCAATGAATTGAGCAAACGTGAAACAGCTAATACATTATACAGTTTGTTTTTTAATAATAAATTCATTTTTCATTCTCCCGTAACGTGAAAATACATAAAGTAATTCTTTTTGTAATTTCTTATCATACTTTGCCTTAATTGCAACCATCACTAACTGTTTCTCTACGGCTGTCAGTAGTTTCTGATCCATTGTAGCACTAAATATATCTAGCAAGGTATCTGCAACTCCCAACATCCCTTGCCTAAAATCTGGATATTGACCATACTCAACTAACAAACTCTTCACTAATTCTTGAGATAGGTCGAGGAACTTCGGATAACCAATATACTGCAAGGCTTTCAGCACCCCCGCAACACCTGTAGTTAGATAAGGCGAAGCATACCCCAGTCCATATGCAATTGACGGTCCATACTCTGTTTCTACAATACTATCCAAGATTTTTGTTACAACATATTGCTGATGGGTAGCTGATAAAGCACCGTCTTCCATTAAGACCAGAACTCCAGCCAAACCGTCTAATCCCATATTGCTCTCTCTATCAATAAGAATTTTTAGGCGTTCATCATCTTCCTTCCAACGAATATATTGGGATAAACCTTCTGAATCCAATAACTGCTCGATGGGAATAGAAACCTCTGGCCATGAATGTTCATAAGTTCTTAACTCACAACGGACTTGTCCTAGCTCTACTCTTACATTTTCAACCATTTCTTTTGCAACAGATATACTTGCTTCGTCAGAGAGTAGATAAGAAATCAGTTGGGATAGATTGGTTTTTATACCATACCTACTTAGTAAATCATCTGTTAAACGGGCTTCATATTTCTCTCCACTTCTTATTTGCAAACGGCCTAGTAAAAACAAAAGTAGATTCGCTAATTTATGACAATCTCCAAGTTTTCCATTTAGTTTATTCCATTCTTTCAAACTAATTTCATTGTAGATTCCAATTAAATTGTCATTTTCGTTTTCATAAGAATTCTCTAAATCAATAAAATGCAATCTATTATCTTCTGATACAATAAAGTTATTAGCATGGATATCATTTAAGACAATATTGCGTTTATGGAAATAATCAATAAAATGTACCAGTTGTTTTGTTAGCGAAAGAAAATGTTGAAATTTATCAATATTTTCACTAGGAGTATCGCTACTGTATGTAAAGAGTGACATTGGACTAGCATAATCTAGCAGATTCTGGCCTCTGATATCTTCATAGATATAGTAGGCATTTATCCACTCTCTTACTCTTTCCAGTGTCTTAGGAGTTCGATTAGAAGCTTGCAGGTGTTTAGCATATCTGTATTCATTTTCTCGCAGCATCTTTTTTGTAATCTTTTCATATGAAATGACTTCCGCTCGTGCTTCCTTAATGATGACTTCTTGATTGGTTTCCTTATCAAAACCTCGGTAAGTATTACCACCATTACTCATACGCAAGCAATCCGTAACTTGATATTTTTCTGCTAGGTAACTCTTCTGAAATACTTGTGGCTCTTGAACATCTTCAATCCAGGGCGGCAAGTCAAAATAAGCTTTCTGATAATCTTGCCAAATCTCTCCATTTGGCCCCTCTAAAGTAGGAATTCCATTAACATTGTATTGGGGATGGTCTTCAAAAAATCCATATCGATAAAAAATAATATTTGAATCCTTGTATGGACGGTCACTCAAAATATAGATTCCTTGTAAATCCTTAGGTATGTTCAGGTAGAGCTGTTCCAGTAACTCCAAAAAATGAATGTGGGAATTAGGATAAATTGTAAAATACTTCCCAGACTCTGCTCGACTTTCAAGTTCTGAAAAGCTTCGCAATACATCTGAATCCTCTTCAATATATTTAAAACAAACCTTACTTTCTACTAGTAAAGGATAGACTATTTGAAAAACTTGCTTATAGTTTTCAGCTGTTGCTGAGATATGAATCTTAAATCCATAAATCTGGCTATTTACTTGTTGGGCGTCTACCATCTTAAACATACTTATTCCTCAATTCTTACATGAACAAACCATTTATCGATACGTTTTTTATCTGCTTTGATTAATTTTTCAGCTACTCCCTCCATATATCTTTCAAATTTTTCTTCGATCTTTGAAATATTTTTATTTCCTATATCAGCTTTATCACAAGATAATGTATAAGTTGCTTTTTTCATTTGCTCTTCTCCACTAGGCTTTATACCTACAAAAATTAATCAGCGTACCTATGTATCCACTTTATCCAACTGTACATTTCCATGTAACAGTGATAAATTCTGGTTGACTTACTTCAAATTTACGGCTTGCATCATTCATAAACTGTGTCATATCAGTTCTCCTTTACTTTTTCAATTAATTTACAGTACATTTCCATGTAACAGTGATAAATTCTGGTTGGCTCACTTCAAATTTACGACTTGCATCATTCATAAACTGTGTCATATCAGTTCTCCTTTACTTTTTCAATTAATTTACAGTACATTTCCATGTAACAGTGATAAATTCTGATTGACTTACTTCAAACTTTCGATTTGTTTCATTCATAAATTGCGTCATAGTATTTCTCCTTTCATTTTTCCTACACTTGTTTATTCGTAAAACATTTGGAAAATGATTTATTTTTTCAAGTGTGTATCTCCTTGAGGGGAATTTTCCCTCTCACTTACTTATTCGCAAATCGTTTTCTTTTTTTGAAAAAATTTTTTATAGTCTTTTAGTTTACTTTTAGTACTAGGCAACGAGCCGCAGGCATAACTAGAGTTAGGCAAGGCGAGTTAACGAAGTAATAAAAGAAAAACTAAATGACGATACTTTTTTTGAATAAGTTGTGAGCTTGCTTCCCCCACACTTATCTATTCGTAAACTTTTGTAAAAAATAATTTATTTTTACTCACGAATGATTGTCTAGCGGAGGGAGCTTGTTTTCCCCTTCACCTATTTATTCGCAAGTAAATAAAAAAATTCTCTGGAAAATCCAAAGAATTTTAATTTTTTATAATCCAAGTCGTTCAAAGATGTCATCTACCCGTTTAGCATAGTAGTCTGGGTTGAAGAGTTCATCGATTTCTTCCTGGCTGAGTTTAGCTGTCACACGCTCATCTGCTTCGAGAAGGGGCTTGAAGTCCACTTGATTGTCCCAAGACTGCGCAGTTTTTGGTTGCACCAAGTCATAGGCCTCCTCACGGGTCATGCCTTTCTCAATCAATTTGAGCATAACACGCTGGCTGTAAATCAAGCCAAAAGTCGACTCCATATTGCGTTTCATATTCTCAGGGAAGACCGTCAAATTCTTAACAATATTGCCAAAACGATTGAGCATGTAGTTAATAAGGATAGTCGTATCCGGCGTGATAATCCGCTCCGCTGACGAGTGGGAAATATCGCGTTCGTGCCAGAGAGCCACATTCTCAAAAGCCGTCACCAAGTGTCCACGCACCACACGAGCCAGACCGGTCATATTTTCAGAGCCGATAGGGTTGCGTTTATGGGGCATAGCAGAGCTGCCTTTTTGGCCCTTGGCGAAATACTCTTCGACTTCACGTTGCTCAGATTTTTGTAGCCCACGGATCTCTGTCGCCATACGCTCGATAGACGTTGCAATCAAGGCTAGGGCTGAGAAATATTCTGCGTGGAGGTCACGAGGAAGAACCTGGGTAGAAATTTCCTGCGGACGAATGCCCAATTTGCCACAAACGTACTCTTCCACAAATGGAGGGATGTTGGCAAAGTTACCAACCGCACCTGAAATTTTACCAGCCTCAACGCCCTTAGCCGCCACATCAAAACGCTCCATATTGCGTTTCATTTCGCTATACCAAGTCGCTAATTTAAGACCGAAGGTCGTTGGCTCCGCATGAACACCGTGGGTCCGCCCCATCATGATGGTGTACTTATGCTCACGCGCCTTATCGGCGATAATGTTGGTGAAGTTTTCAAGGTCACGACGGATAATGTCGTTGGCCTGCTTGTAGAGGTAACCGTAAGCCGTATCCACCACGTCGGTAGACGTCAGACCGTAGTGGACCCACTTGCGTTCCTCACCAAGACTTTCCGAAACCGCACGCGTGAAAGCCACCACATCGTGACGGGTTTCCTCTTCTATTTCTAAAATGCGGTCGATGTCAAAAGTCGCCTTCTCACGAATCAAGGCCACATCTTCTTTGGGAATCTCACCCAACTCAGCCCAAGCCTCATCAGCGAGGATTTCCACTTCCAACCAAGCCTTGTACTTGTTCTCTTCACTCCAAATAGCCGCCATCTCTGGGCGGGAATAACGATTGATCATTTTATTTGCTCCTTACTTCTAGTTGCATCAAGTTACTAATATGACTTAATGTATAATTATCTTCTAAAGTTTTGTAGTGACTGCTAAATTCTTTAATAAACTCTTCCTTCAAAATTTTATTATTGTGATATTGGCGAGCAACAGCAATGATAGATTCTATAATTTCTTGAGTATCACTATCGTCAATATAACAGTTAGACTCCTCTAACCTACTTATTGTATCATCGTTAATACTTTCCTGTTTTTTGACTTCTTCTAAGATTATATATACTTCCTTCAAATAAGGATAATCGAATGTAACCTGCATATTATTTTTTGTTAATAAATCTAAGTTTTCTATTCGCTCTCCTACCTCAATATCTTTTTCTGCGTAAATATATTCAATTTCATCAATTAAGTCTTGAGGGATTCTATCCTCTAGTAAAATTATTGATAAATATCTACTAATTTCCATTTTATCAAAATCAAGAGGATATATTCCCTCAATAAATTTTAAATATGACGATTTATCAGATGTATTTCTCAAATAAATAAGAATTTCACTTAAAGCTATCCGTTCATCTATTTTTATGGAACTTAATCCTCGGCGATTCTCCATATGTAAAAATATCTTCTGAGCTTTTGAATCATTTCTGAGTTCATATGAATAAGTTCCTGATTTATTACTTCCTTCCTCCACAAGTAGGTAGTAGTTTTTTACTATTCTAGAGAGCACTCGCCCTATCAATTTCCTAATACTATCGTTGATTAAAATTACTTGAGAATCAGAAACTGATTCTTCATAACTGATTTGATTATTAGAGAAAAATTTACTAATAAGTTCATATTCCCATCTATTCCCCACTGCTGAAAATCTATCATACCTCGCATTAGAATAAAACTCTTTTAAAAGTTCTAAAAATTGGCATTCTTGTTTACTAAAAATCTTTTTATTGATCGCTTTTTCAATTCTGCTATGTAATTCAACTTGATTATGAATCTTTAGACTTTCAGAAAAGTCTTCTATGGAATCAACCTCATCGAACTCCCACAACACTAATATTATTTTCTGTAGTCTTTCGACTCCTACAGAAATGTTGTATAAAGCCAAAAATAATTCCGTAGGCATCTCTGGAGCAATTCTATCCATATTATTTACAATGGAAATACCAGTATATATAAATTCTCCTGAGATATCCAACTCTGAAACCATATTAAAATTTTTGTAATACCACTCTTTATTTAACACCCTATATCTCCCTAAAATTTTTATTTATTCAACTGAATTAATATCTTCTCCCTATCATATTGAGTTAGTCTTTCAATTTTTAATAGAGCTGTCAGTCAAGGTATCCTTGGTGTTTTTTATTATTAATTTATTATCTGTAATTAGCCTATCTTTTATTTGTTCTATAAAAGGTTTCATTCTTCTATACGCTCGTTGACTAAGTTCTAATTCATAGTCAATGTTTTTACGTTGCTCGGCTATCAAATGGATTGCATTCCTGTACTCATAAATTTCAATAATATCGGATGGTAAATCTGCAACAAGTTTATTTCCTTTTTGATAAATTTTTGAAATTATATTTAATTCCTCTGCTGCACGACACTTTGCATCAAAACGAATTGAAGTTGATGCCTTCCTCTTTCTTTGATAAAAAAATGTATGTATTTCTATATTTTTTGTACCATTATCTACTAGATGGATTAATTCTCTTTCTAATTTTT
Source organism: Streptococcus sp. 2022WUSS135 (assembly GCF_044427045.1). Lineage (NCBI taxonomy): Bacteria > Bacillati > Bacillota > Bacilli > Lactobacillales > Streptococcaceae > Streptococcus > Streptococcus sp. 2022WUSS135. The sequence continues at coordinate 13,552 of NZ_JAOTGL010000022.1, read as the reverse complement.
TCCTCTTTTCTTCTGGTATGTCAATTTTTGTCATCACATTATTTTGATGGACCAAATCATCATAAACTTGAGTATCACTATAGTATGTCTCTAAAACGTACTCTACTACTGCTTCATATATAGAGGCATATGCTAAAATTTGACTGCGAATTTCAAAAATTAAATGTTCCTCCTCAGCCGTTATCCCTTCGTATAACTTGTAAGCGTACCGAATTGATTTAAACTCTCTAATAATTCTATTCTTCAGACTCACATCATGTATAAAATCAAACTCTTTCTCATACCAGTCATTATTAGGCAAGTGATTATTGCAATATCTTTTAATCTCTTCTTGAATTTTTTGTGGTAATGGCATGTCATAAACCTCTTTTTAATAACTAAAAAATCAGAAAGCAATCTTAATTTTCAAACTCCTCCACACTTTCCGCATCTTCCCCCAACACCGTCACATGTCCCATTTTGCGATTGTGCTTCGCTTCTAGTTTACCATAAAAGTAGGGATGGGCGGTAGGATTTTCTTGAAGAAAGGTTTGGACTGCTTCCATGTCTTGTCCGAGGACGTTAATCATAACTGCTGGAGAAAGCAGGCGGATAGGAGGCAAAAGCTGTTTGAGAATACCTAGGATATGGGTATCAAACTGTGAAAAATCACAGGCTTCAATAGAATAATGCCCTGAATTATGAGGTCGAGGAGCGATTTCGTTAACCAGAATATCCTGACCTGCTACAAACATTTCAACACAGAGGGTGCCTGCTAATTGGAGCTTGTCTGCGATTTGCAGGGCCATGGTTTTGGCTTTTTCAGCTAGTTCATCTGAAATACGAGCAGGCACGATAGTCTTGTAAAGAATATTATTGCGGTGGATATTTTCCTGTACAGGAAAGACGGTGTAGTCGGAGCCATTGCCAGACACAAGAACGGAGATTTCCAGGTCGAAATTCACAAACTCTTCCAGAACACACTCAGCAGAGTTGGCTAACTGACTAGCCTCTACCAAGTCCGCCTCTTCTCGAATGACCTTCTGGCCATGTCCATCATAGCCCCCAGTGGCTGTCTTTAAGACATAGTTTTTGCCGAGGTCCAGACCTTCTAAATCTAGGCTAGATGTGACGACTTTGTAGGGGGCGACTTGCACGCCAGCTTTTTTTGCCAAAAAATCCTTCTCAAAAATGCGGTTCTGGGAAATGCGGAGGAGGTCTGTGCCTTGAGGGAGCTGGCCATCCTTGATGACCGCGTCCAGTCCGTCGGCATCGACATTTTCAAACTCGTAGGTCAGGACATCGCACCGCTCCGCCAACTGTTTGAGGGCCGCCACATCGTGATAGGGAGCGACGATGACCTCGCTGACCTTGGAGGCTGGGCAGTCCGCCGCGGGATCCAGCGTGATCACCTTGTGGCCCATGTAAATAGCGGAAATAGCCATCATCTGCCCTAGCTGACCGCCGCCGATAATTCCGATTGTTTTAGATGAGGTCATCTGTCATCGCCTCCGCAATTTTTTCTTGTTCCTTGGCAAAATCTGCCAGCTGAGCTGCAATAATTTGGTCTTCAATGGAGAGAATGCGAAGAGCTGTCAGGGCTGCGTTGGTGGCACCTGCTTCGCCAATCGCCATAGTCGCAACAGGTACACCGCCAGGCATCTGCACGATAGAATAGAGAGAATCCACACCGCTGAGGGCACGGGACTGGACAGGGACGCCGATGACAGGCAGGGTGGTCTTGGCTGCTACCATACCTGGCAAATGAGCCGCACCACCCGCTCCTGCGATAATGACCTTGATGCCACACTCACGTGCTTCTTCGGCATGACGGAACATGAGGTCTGGGGTGCGGTGGGCAGACACTACTTTCTTTTCATAGGCTACGCCAAATTTGTCCAGCACTTCGGCTGCTTTTTTCATGGTTTTCCAGTCGGAACTAGAGCCCATGATGATGGAAATTGGAATGTTCATATTTGCACTTCCTTTTCTTTATCCCTTATTTCACGGTCTTACTCCCAATATCTGTCCGATAAAAGAGGCCTGTCGTATCTTGATTTTTCAACTCCGAGTAAATTTTTTCCTGGGCTTCTTGGACGGTATCTGCTGTGGTGACCAGCATATAAACTCGACCGCCGTTTGACAGCAGTGCTCTGCTATTTTCCGCAAAACGAGCCCCAGCATAGTAGGTCGTGATGTCGCCCTCAGTCTTCGCTGGCAACTCTACGCCTTTCTCATAGTCCAGTGGGTAGCCATTTGAAGCCACGACCACACCGAGCGTCACGCCACTATCCAGCCAAGTCAGCTGTGTAGGACGTTTGTGGAGGATGTCGTCGATGTTCTGAGCAAAGTCAGAGGTCAGGCGAGGCAGGATAATCTGAGTTTCTGGGTCGCCAAATCGAGCGTTGAACTCAATGACTTTAGGACCTTGATCGGTCAGAATCAAGCCAGCATAGAGCACGCCCAAATAAGACCGCCCCTCCGCAATCATGCCGTCCAGAATGGGCTTGACAATGGTGTCAACCGCTGTGTCCACCACGCTTTGAGGCAGGTGGGGAACAGGAGCGTAAGCCCCCATACCGCCTGTGTTGGGACCTTGGTCGCCGTCAAAGGCACGCTTGTGGTCCTGGGCTGTCGGCAGGATGTAGAACTGGTCGCCGTTGACCAGGGCAAAGAGGGAAAACTCCTCGCCCGCCAAGAACTCCTCGATGACTACGCGGGCACCCGAGTCGCCAAACTTGTTATCCAAGAGCATCTCCCGTGCCGCTTCGACCGCCTGCTCGACGGTTTCTGCCACGACCACGCCCTTGCCCAGTGCCAAGCCGTCCGCCTTGACCACGATGGGAGCCCCCTGCTCTTCGATGTAGGCTTTGGCTTCTTCGAAGTTGGAAAATGTGCCAAAGGCTGCTGTTGGAATGCCGTATTTGACCATGATTTGCTTAGCAAATTCTTTTGACCACTCCAGCTCCGCGGCTAGACGACTCGGGCCAAAAGCCTTAAGTCCCGCCTGTTCAAAATCATCAACGATACCTGCTGCTAAAGCATCGTCTGGACCAACAAATGTCCAAGCAATATCATTTTCCTTAGCAAAATTGATCAGAGCAGAATGTTCGGAAATTCCGATATTGACCAACTCAATACCGTCTAATATCATCCCGTCATTTCCAGGAGCGACAAAGACCTGTTCCACCTGCTCAGACTCTAATAATTTCTTTGCAACAGCATGTTCACGACCACCAGACCCGACAACCAAAAGTTTCATTTTTCACACCTCAAAAACGGATTTTCTATAAACAGTATAGCAAAAACAAGTTCTTTTTGATAGAAAAAGCAGAAGAATGTTCGGGAATAGAAAAAGCTCACACGAGGTGAGCTACTACTTGATAAAATAATCACACACATAATTCAAGTTAGAGGGAGGAGAATAACTAGCAATAGATTGTTCTTTTACCATACTCACCTGCCCCTTCTCGTCTATACGATACATTCTCTTCATTTTCTCCCCTGAAAGAGTTGTATAATAAATTGTTAATTCTGAAGGAATATGGCTGAAATCAGGAATATTGAATAATAGATAATTAAAAATTGCCTCTTGATGCTTTTTTGAAACAATATAAATTTTTTGTCCTTCTGACAATTTAGGAATGATAGCGTAATCTGAAGGATCCCCAAACTGAATTTGAAGATTAAACAATGGTTGATTATTTACAATCTCAATAGAAAGCGCCTTATCTCGTTTATTATCCACACCATACGAATTTTGAAATGAATTTACTGCTAATTTTTTGGTGTTCTTGTTACTTTGAATCAAACCATACCAATATTTATCATGATAATAAACATAGCTAGAAGCTTTCACAACTTGATAGCTATAATCTAAAAACATCTCTGGTCTCTGACTGATTTTAAATTTCTCTTTGTCAATAAATAATTGAAAATGGAAGACAAAAAATGAAATACCAATACCAATGATTGCACCATAAAAACTAAGCCAGTCACCCAAGCTACTATTTAGAGCTTGTTGAATATAAGTTAGAAAAAGAGAGAATATTGGACCCGATATAAAAATAAGTCCAACTAGCAACAAAATAATATACCAATTTTTCTTAAAATATCCAAACATACTACAATCCACTCCATGAATATAATTTCGATAGTAGTATACTAAATTATCCTAAAAATTCCAAGACCATTAAAACAGAAAAACACCTAACAATTATTAGATGTTCCTCTTTCTCCAAATTCTCAATGTCTAAAATGTCTGATTCCTGTAAAGACCATGGTCAATCCGTACTTGTTGGCCATGTCAATGGAGTCTTGGTCGCGGACAGAGCCACCCGGCTGAATGATAGTCTTGATTCCTGCCGCAGCGATTTCTTCCATGTTATCAGCAAAGGGGAAGAAGGCATCCGATGCCAAAACAGCTCCTTCCAAACGGTCCTTGGCCTGCTCGATGGCGATACGGACGGACGCTACACGGTTGGTTTGCCCCGGCCCCACGCCCAAGGTCATCTTGTCATTGGTGATGATGATGCCGTTGGACTTGACGTACTTGGAGGACTTCCAAGCGAACTCCATGGCCGCCCACTCCTGCTCGGACGGTTGACGCTCGGTCACCACCTGCCAGTCCGCTGGGCTTTCTACCACCACGTCCTGATCCTGCACCAAGAGCCCTCCGACAACGCCTGTGAACTCTTTTTCTACTTCGCTCGCATCCTGTGCATCAAAGGCCAATTCCAAAATCCGAAGATTTTTCTTTTTATTGGTCAAAATAGCTAGCGCTTCTGCCGAGTAGCTCGGTGCGATGATGATTTCTAAGAAAATCGGGTGCATCTTTTCAGCCGTCGCAGCATCTACTTCTCTGTTCAGCACGACGATGCCTCCGAAAATCGATACTGGGTCAGCCTCATAAGCGTAATCCCAAGCCTGTTCAATGGTTTCTGCCTGCCCGATACCACAAGGGTTCATGTGTTTGAGAGCCACAACAGTTGGACGGTCCTTGAAATCACGGATAATCCGAATGGCCGCATCCGCATCACGAATGTTGTTGAAAGACAGCTCCTTACCATTTAACTGCTTAGCAGAAGCAATCGAATAGGCAGTCGGAAGGGCATTTTGGTAGAAATCCGCATTTTGCTGGGGATTTTCTCCGTAACGCATAGGCTGATTGAGGTCGTAGGTAATGGTAAGTTTTTCAGGCTTATCTTCGCCCACTTGCTTGGTAAAATAATCTGCTATTAGGGCATCATAAGCTGCGGTATGACGGAATACCTTTGCAGCCAATCGCTGACGTGTTGCATAGCTCGTTTCCCCCTGCTCTGCAATTTCCCCTAAGACCGTCGGATAATCTGCCGGATCCACCACAACGGTCACGCTGGCGTGGTTTTTGGCCGCAGAACGAAGCATGGACGGTCCACCGATGTCAATATTCTCCACCGCCAAATCATAGGTCACATCTGGACATAAAATAGTCTCTTTGAAGGGATAAAGGTTAACCACTACCAAGTCAATCAAGCCGATTTCATGGTCGCTGGCTGTTTGTAGGTGGCTGTCCAAATCCCGACGTGCTAACAAACCACCGTGTATTTTCGGGTGAAGAGTCTTGACACGACCGTCCATCATCTCAGGAAAACCAGTCACATCGTCAATGGCGATGGTAGTTACACCAGCCTGATCCAAGGCAACCTTGGTACCACCGGTGGAGATAATTTCCCAACCAAACTTGGTCAATTCTTGGGCAAACTCTACAATGCCTGCCTTATCGGATACGCTAATTAACGCACGTTTTGTCATGATTTCTCCTTATTTTCTCACTGCCCCCAACTCCTCCAGGGCCGCTGGATAGAGTTGGTACTCTGCTTCATGTATTCTGGCTTCGAAGCTTTCTAAGCTATCATTAGCTAGTCTAGGCACACGGACTTGTTTGATGATTTGTCCTGTGTCAACGCCGTTATCAACCCAGTGGACTGTTACGCCACTTTCAGATACTCCTGCCTGCCAGGCGTCTTCAATACCATGGGCTCCTGGAAATTCAGGCAAGTAGGCGGGGTGGATATTGATGATCCGACCTTCATACTGAACCAGCAGGGTTGGTCCCACAATCTTCATATAGCCTGCCAAGACCACCAAGTCAATCTGGTGCTTGTCTAATAGTTGGATAAGGGCTTCTTCGTAGGCCTGTTTATCTGCAAACTCTTTTAATTCAAAAGCAAAGGCAGGCACCCCTAGTTTTTCAGCCCGTTCCAAGACATAGGCATTTCTACGGTCTGAAAAGACAAAAGCTACTTCAAACTGCTCTGCGATGACTTGGAAATTGGAGCCGTTGCCTGATGCAAACACTGCTATTCGTTTCATTTGATGACCACACTCTTATCTTCCTTGGCGATGATGCGACCAATGGTGTAAACTTCCTCGTCAACTAGTTGACAAACACTGTCAACCTTGTCTGGACTGACTGCCAGGACCAAGCCGATTCCCATATTGAAGATTTCAAACATTTCTTCATGTTTGATGTGGCCATATTTTTCAAGGGCCGTAAAGATTGGAAGGACTGGAATCTTATCCTCTTCAATCTCAGCTGCTAGATTGTCTGCAAACATACGGGGAATATTTTCGATGAAACCACCGCCTGTGATATGGGCAATGCCATTGACCAGCCCTGCTTTTACCAGAGGCAATACCTGCTGGACATAGATGCGGGTCGGCTCTAAGAGGACATCCTTCAGAGCTCTGCCATTGAGCTCTGGCAAGAGAGCGTCGCCAGAAACATCTGCAAAAACGCGTCGGACTAAAGAATAGCCGTTGGAGTGGATGCCGCTGGAAGCTAGGCCGAGGAGAATGTCGCCCTCCTGGACCTTACTGCCGTCGATAATCTGGGACTTCTCCGCAATGCCGACAGCAAAGCCAGCCAGGTCATAGTCATCCTCTCCGTACATACCAGGCATTTCAGCCGTTTCACCGCCAATCAGGCCGCAACCAGCTTGGACACAGCCTTCAGCCACACCGGCCACCACCTGCTCCAGCTTGGCTGGTTCATTTTTTCCTGTCGCGATGTAGTCGAGGAAATAAAGTGGCTCCGCACCTGCTGCGATGATGTCGTTGACACACATAGCCACGCAATCCTGACCAATGGTGTCGTGCTTGTCGTACTGAATCGCCAACATGAGCTTGGTGCCGACACCGTCTGTTCCTGATACCAAGACTGGCTCTTTGACATCCAGTTTGGTCAGGTCAAACATACCGCCAAAACCACCAAGAGCTCCCATCACACCCAAGCGTTCTGTCCGAGCTACGTGTTTCTTGATACGCTCGACAACTTCATATCCCGCTTCGACGTCAACGCCCGACTGGGCGTAGGCATTTTTATTTGTCATTTTGATTCCTTTCAACAGTTTACAGGTCTGTCAAGTAACATTGACACCTCTGTCACTTACTTGACATTTTCAATGTAGAAACTCGTTTTCTCTTCTAGGCTACGGAGGTATTCTTCCTCATAGTCATAGAGAGGCGTTGGAAATTCTCCGTCAAAGTAGGCCACACAAAGCCCTCCTTTTGGTGCATCGGTTTCAATGCCTATGGCTTCAATCATCCCCTCAAGAGAAAGATAGGTCAGACTGTCTGCCCCGATAATCTCACAAACTTCCTCAGCAGTGTGGTTGGCTGAAATCAGCTCCCGACGGGTCTGAATATCAATACCATAGAAACACGGGTACTTGAGTTCTGGGCTGCCGATAGCCACATGGACTTCTTTTGCCCCTGCATCACGAAGAAGCTGGACAATGCGGCGGCTAGTTGTACCGCGAACAATAGAGTCGTCAATCATGACCACGCGCTTGCCTTTGACAACACTTGAAACGGCTGACAACTTCATGCGAACCCCCTGCTCCCGCAATTCCTGGGTCGGTTGAATAAAGGTCCGCTGGGTATATTGGTTTTTAATCAGCCCCATTTCATTTGGCAAACCAGATTCCTCTGCAAATCCCATAGCCGCAGATAGGGAGGAGTTGGGTACACCAACGACAATGTCTGCTTCCTGTTGAAATTCCTGGGCCAAACGACGTCCCATATTTTTACGAGCCGTGTGGACATTGACCCCATGAATCACCGAATCTGGGCGAGCAAAATAGACATACTCCATAGAGCAAACAGCTAGTTGCGTATCTCTTGTATAGCTATCATATTGAATCCCTGAATCATCAATGACGACAATTTCACCAGGCTCCACATCTCGCACCCAGTCAGCCCCCACTACTTCAAAAGCACAAGTTTCACTAGCAACAACCCAGGCACCATTTTTCATTTTACCTATTGAAAGTGGTCGGAAGCCATTTGGATCCAGGGCTGCGACCAGCTTGTCTTCCAGCATAATCAGGTAGGCAAAGCCACCTTTAACAGTATTGAGGGCTTCCTTGATTTTCCCCATAAAGTCTGGATTGTGACTGCGGCGAATCAAGTGCATGAGAATTTCAGTGTCAGAAGAAGAAGAGAAAATAGAACCATTTTTTTCAAGTTCAGCCTTCAAACTAACCGCATTGGTCAAATTCCCATTGTGTGCCAAACCCACCTGCATATCTGCAAAATCAAAGAGGAAGGGCTGGATATTATTGATAGAAGCAGAACCAGAAGTTGCATAGCGGACATGACCAATAGCAGCCGTTCCTGTCAAGGCTTCTAAATCCACTGGATTTTTGAAGACTTCTGCAATCAGACCTGTTCCACGATGGCGACGCAAATGCCCACCATCATTGGCTAAAATCCCTGCCCCTTCTTGCCCTCGATGCTGCAAACTATGGAGACCAAAATAAGTAACCTGAGCAGCCTGCGGATGTCCCCAAATACCGAAAACACCGCATTCTTCATTGAGTGATTTAACTTCGTATGTCATATTTATTTTCCTGTAAAATAGCGAACCGCTGAAACAAAGAGTCCTTGGTCTTTCTTACCTGGAATGTTTTGGAAAAGACCGTCCTCGTAACGCTCCGAATGCCCCATTTTCCCGATAATCTGACCGTTGCGACTGGTAATACCTTCAATGGCATGACTAGATCCGTTTGGATTGTACTTAGAATCCATGCTTGGCTGACCAGTAAAGTCAACGTACTGGCTGAAAATCTGACCATTATCCCGCAAGATAGCGAACTCCTCGTCCGTCACTACAAATTTTCCTTCCCCATGAGAAACTGGGATAGCGTGAATATCGCCGACTTGGACACCTGCCAACCACGGAGAGTTGACATTGGCAATCCGTGTCTCCACCATTTTGGCAACGTGCTGGTTGGCATCGTTGTAGAAGAGGGTCGGACTGCTTTCGCCGGCATCCTCAAAGTTTCCATACGGCAGCAAGCCCGATTTGACAAGGGCCTGGAAGCCATTACAGATACCGATGATGAGGCCACCTTTTTCGATGAATTGGTCAATAGCAGAGCGGACCTTGGCGTTTCGTAAGATGGTCACGATAAACTTGGCAGACCCGTCTGGCTCATCCGCAGCTGAGAATCCCCCTGCAAAGAAAAGAATGTGTGCCTTGTCAACGTTGTCAACCATTGTGTCAACCGACTTTTCAATACTCTCTGCATCCAAGGTCACAAATGGCACCAGATTAACCTTAGCACCAGCCTGTTCAAAGGCCTTAGCAGAATCATATTCTGAGTTGGTACCTGGGAAGACTGGGATGTAAACCACAGGCACTTCAACGGCTTCTTTTGCTTTTATAACCGCTGAACTTGTGACTGCCGGAACATCCTGCAACTCTGTCGCCTGTTCAAATTCTGTTGGGTAAACTTCCTCTAGTTTGCCTTCAAAGGCTGCCTGCAGGTCCTGTCCAGCTAGATTGACACCGTTGATAAGAAGTGTAAAGTCAGCAGTGGTTTGTCCAATTTTCACAGCATCTGGAATGTCTTCTTGCGATGTGAAGACAAAGCCGCCAAGCTGACCTGTCAAGCTGGTTTCAAGGTCTGCAAGCCCAACTCTTGCTCCGATTTGGTTTCCAAAGGACATGAGGGATAGACTTTCTAGAACACCACCATACTTGACTGCACTAGCAGCCGTAATCACGTAATCGCTTTGCCATTTTTCAAAAGCCTCAAAATTAGACTTCATAAGGGCAAAATCAATATCTTCGGACAAAATCTGACCTGGTAAGTAGTAAATGTACTCGCCAGCCGCCTTGAACTCAGGCGAGAGGACCTTGCGACTATCAGCCGTGGTCACACCAAAGGCAACCAGGGTTGGCGGAACTGTCAAGTCCTCAAAGGTGCCAGACATGGAGTCCTTGCCACCAATAGACGGCAAACCAAGCTGAATCTGAGCCTCGATAGAGCCTAGAAGTGCTGCCACCGGCTGACCAAAACGCTCTGCCTGCTTGTCCATGCGTTGGAAGTATTCTTGATAGGAGAAGCGAGCCTTGGACCAGTTGGCGCCTGTTGCCACCAAGCGAGCTGTCGCTTCGATGACCGCATAGGCAGCCCCGTGGTAAGGTGACCAGTCTGCCAGATAAGGATGATAGCCCTGAGCCATGACAGAAGCCGTCGTCGTAACACCATGTTGGACAGGTAGTTTCTGTACAGAACTTTCTGTCGGTGTCAGCTGTTGGCGACCTCCGAGTGGGTGGTTGACGGTTGAACGACCAACAGATGAGTCGAAAATCGTCTGCAAACCTTTCTGACTAGCATGGTTGAGGTCTGAAAGAAGGTCTTTCAAGTCCTCCTGTAGCGTTTCAGCGGAAGTTCTACGTGTTTCTGGCAAGTTGACAGCACTGTCAACTACCTTGGCATCGACGACTACGCGCACACCATTGGTATCTAGGAAGGAACGCTCCAAATCAACAATGGTTTGCCCATTCCAGGTCATGACTAGGTTTGGTTTTTCAGTGACTTTAGCCACGACAACCGCATGGATATTTTCCTGACGGCATGCTGCGATGAAGGCGTCTACGTCCTCTGGACGGACAACGACACTCATCCGCTCTTGTGATTCCGAAATAGCAATTTCGGTTCCATTCAAACCTACATACTTGAGTGGAACCTTGTCTAAGTCGATTTCTAAACCGTCTGCCAGTTCTCCAATAGCAACGCAGACACCTCCTGCACCAAAGTCATTGGATTTTTTAATCAAGCGAGTCACGGCACCATTGCGGAACAAACGCTGGATTTTGCGTTCTTCAATGGCATTTCCTTTTTGGACTTCCGCACCAGCTGTTTCCACAGACTCAACTGTCTGCACCTTGGACGATCCTGTTGCTCCACCAATACCGTCGCGACCTGTTTTGCCTCCTAACAAGATGACCACATCGCCTGCGGCTGGTTTTTCACGGACCACATTTTCCTTAGGAGCAGCACCGACTACGGCGCCCAACTCCATACGTTTCGCAACAAAGCCTGGGTGGAAATATTCACGCACATAGGTGGTCGCAAGACCGATTTGGTTACCGTATGAAGAATAACCATGTGCTGCTGTTTTAGAAATGATTTGCTGTGGCAATTTCCCTGGGCGAGTAGCCGTCAGAGGCTGGGTAATATCACCCGCACCTGAAATCCGCATAGCTTGATAAACATAAGAACGACCTGACAAAGGATCACGAATGGCTCCACCGATACAGGTTGCGGCTCCACCGAAAGGCTCGATTTCTGTTGGGTGATTGTGGGTTTCATTCTTGAACATGAGGAGCCATGGCTCTTTCACGCCGTCCACATCCACTTCGATTTCCACCGAGCAGGCATTGATTTCATCTGACACTTCCATGTCATCCAGACGACCATTTGCCCGCTCATAGCGACCAAAAATAGTCGCCATATCCATAAGCGTCTGCGGCTTATCTGTCCGACCTAACTCTGTTCGCATAGCCAGATACTTGTCATAAGTCGCCTGCAATTGCTTGTGGAATTTTGAAGCTGAAAAGTCTATAGACCTGAGTTCTGTCTCAAATGTCGTATGACGGCAGTGATCACTCCAATAGGTATCCAAGACCTTGAGCTCTGTTTCAGTTGGTACTCGACCGATTGACTTGAAGTAGTCCTGAATGAAGAGCAGGTCTTCCACTTCCATAGCCAAGCCAGCTTCTCGCTTGTAAGTTGCAAACTCTTCCGCCCCATAACTAGCAAAAAAGTCCAAGCTTGGAATAGTCGCATCTGACACCGAAAACTCCTGAGCCACCAAAGGAGCCCCCAAATCCTTAAAACGCGAATCCACAGGGTTCAGCAAATAGTTCTTAATAGCAGCTAACTCTTCTTCCTGCACATTGCCATTCAAGATATAAAGCTGACCTGTATTGACACGCACCTCCTGACGACTGCCCAACAAGAGAAGGGCCTCCTGACTACTGGCAGCCCGCTGATCAAACTGACCAGGAAGAGCCTCAATCGCAAAATAAGCAGCTTCCTCCAAGCCCAGTTCCGCTTCCGACAAGACCTTGTCCGTCACCTGCTCTGTAAAGATATGCTTAATGGCCTGCTCCAGCAAGTCCTCCGCCAGATGGAAAACATCGTACACCTGCACCAGACGTACACTCGTCAAACTCGTCAGCTGCAAATTATGGGTCAACTCCTTACGAAGAGCCTCCGCCTTAATCTGAAAATCCGCCTTCTTCTCAACAAAAATCCGCTTCGCCATTTTTTCCAATCCTTACTTCACTTCTTGTAATTTTGCCAATACGACCTCGTAAACCTCGGTCAATTCCCCGAGACCCCGACGGAAAACATCCTTGTCCAGATGATTGCCATCCGCATCCCATAAACGACAATTATCAGGCGAAAACTCATCCGCCAATAAAATCTGACCAGAAGAGTCAACCCCAAATTCTAGCTTGAAGTCCACCAAAGTCAGCCCAATCTGAGCAAACAAGTCCTTCAAGAACCCATTGATTCGTCTTGTTTCTTCCTTGATATAGGCAATTTCTTCTGAACTAGCTAGATTAAGAAAAGCAATGTGTTCATCATTGATAAAAGGATCATCCAATTCATCTTTTTTATAGTAAAATTCCACGATTGGAGTGCTTAATGTGATACCTTCCTCCACACCGAAGCGTTTTGAGAAAGACCCAGCTGTCACATTTCGCAAAACCACCTCAAGAGGAATGATCTCCACCTTCTTATTCAACTGCTCCGTATCCGACAAGCGCTTGATAAAATGCGTCTGGACACCCGCTTCATTCAATTTTTCAAAAATCAAAGAGGAAATCAGATTATTGAGCCGGCCCTTACCCACAATCTGTTCTTTCTTACCACCATTAAAAGCCGTCGCCTGATCCTTATAAACCGCAACAATCTGGTCACGGTCAGCCGTTGCGTAGATGTCTTTGGCTTTTCCTGAATAGAGAAGGTCTGTTTTCATGAGAATGTTCGCCTTTCGTAAAATATTCTAGTCTTTTCGTTTATTCTAACACACAATATTCGCATCCACAACAAATTTACGGTTATTTAGGAAAAAACAAAGAAAAACGCCCGTAAACTATGATATACTCCCCTTATAGTGGACAGTGAAAAAACAAAAATTTTCACTAGAAACTATAAAGGGAGTTTTATTATGTCCAAAAGAAGTCCAAAGTCTGTCTCTGAGAAACTAGAAATTGTTCTACTCT
>NZ_JAOTGL010000021.1:0-29964 GCF_044427045.1 Streptococcus sp. 2022WUSS135 | reverse complement strand
TACATTTTCATGCCTTTCTAGTTGTTTTGTGGTTATTATAATTATAAAGCATGAAATGGAAAACGAGCAACTCCTAAGTGGAATTGCTCGTTTTTTATATGTGAGAAGCTAGTTTTTGCCCAGCCTCATTAGTCAAGTAATTATAGCACTAACCTGAACGAAGTTCAGCGAACGTCTTTAGACGTCGCTGGAGAGAAACGGCTTATAGCCGGTGTACAAGCCACCCGTTTTCACGGGTGGTTATGACTATATGACTTTTAGTCCGTCATGATTCGTAAAGTATGTGATTATCTAAAGAATGGATTGAAATTTTTCTCATGTCCAACGCTGGTATTTTGACCGTGACCTGGATGGACAGCATAGTGGTTTGGCAGGGTGAAGATATGCTCTCTGATACCAGTAATCAGGTCATCAAAGTTGCTGGTAGGCAGGTCTGTACGTCCCACAGTTTCGCGGAAAAGTGCGTCTCCAGTGATGACACATTCATCCTCTGGGAAGATAAAGGAAACACCACCAATAGAGTGACCAGGTGTTGGAACTACCTTGAAATGAAAACCGTCAAACTGGTAGTCTTCTTGGTATTGGAAGATTTTTTCAGCAGGTCGGCAGACTACATTCTCCATATCATCATGACGAGGTAGACCTGATAGATTCATCTCTGGTGTATAGAGCCAGCTGGCTTCGCTTTCAGCCACATAGACAGGCGGGAAATTGTAGGTCTCACGCAGAATGTCCAAACTCATAATATGGTCATAGTGAGTGTGAGTCAGGAGAATAGCCGAAATTGGTTTTCCGATTTTTTCGATAGTTACTTGAATTTTTGTCCAGTCACTCCCAGGGTCAATGATAATCAGATGGTTATTATTTTCAAGGTAGTAGGTATTTTGAAAAGCGACAGGATTGACAGATTTGTGAATAATCATTCTTTTTCCTTCTTCTAACAGTTACTGATGTTACTAGTCTAACAAAAAAACACGTCTTCTTCATGGAATTTGTTTGGAGCTTTTTCCATGAGAGGGAATATGCTATAATGAACAGTATGAAAGATACAAGAACAAGCAATCGGTATGCCGTTGTAGATTTGGAAGCAACTGGTACAGGTACCGATGCAAAAATCATTCAAATCGGGATTGTTCTCGTTGAAAATGGAGAAATCATTGACAGTTACGCAACGGACATCAATCCCTATGAGCTACTGGATGACCATATCAAGAATCTGACAGGTATCACAGACCAACAGCTAAGTCAGGCTCCAGATTTTGGTCAGGTAGCAAGTACCATTTATGACATGATTGGAGATGCTATATTCGTCGCCCATAATGTCAAGTTTGATGCCAATCTCTTGGCAGAAGCACTCTTTTTTGAAGGCTATGAACTGTTGACGCCACGTGTAGATACGGTGGAATTATCACAGCTATTTTTCCCGACTTTTGAAAAATACAGCTTGGGAAATCTTGCAGAGCATTTGGAACTTGGTTTGGACCAGGCGCACACGGCCATATCAGATGCCATGGCTACGGCGCGCTTGCTCATCAAAATTCAAGAGAAAATAAAGAGCTTACCCAGGTCTATTGTTGAAAAGATTCTTGATTTGGCGGACAATCTGCTCTTTGAATCCCGTCTGGTCATTGATGAAATGGTGCCTGTTCTGTCAGAAAACCTATCATACGATTTAGAATCTATTCATGGCTTGGTCTTGAAAAAGCCAGAAGAACTCAAGTCGGTCTACCGATTATCTGAAGATTTTTCGACCAATATTGCCCTTCTCGGCTTGCATGAACGCAAAAAACAAACTGCATTTGCTCAAGTAGTAGAAAAACGCTTGGCTGACGAAGAAAAAGTGCATTTTATACAGGCACAGGCAGGCTTGGGGAAGACTTACGGTTATCTCTTGCCTTTACTTGCTAAGTCAGACCAGCCTTTATTGGTCACCGTACCGACCAAGTTCCTTCAAGAGCAGATTATGGAAAAGGAAGGGAGCAAGCTTAAAGAGATATTTCGTATTCCCATAGTCTCTCTAAAATCGCCCAAGCATTTTATCAAGTTAGACAGCTACTGGAGAACCCTGCAGAGGCAGGATGATAATCGCCTGGTCAATCAATTCAAAATGCAGGTGCTAGTCTGGTTATGCGAAACCACGACAGGTGATTTGGATGAGCTTAAGCAAAAACAACGCTATCAAGCTTACTTTGATGAGATTGCCCACGATGGGAAATTGGAGCCAGAAAGTCTTTTTTGGGGCTTGGATTTTTGGCAACGGTTGAACCAACAAGCTCTCTCTAGTAGATTGCTCATTACCAACCACGCTTATTTTCTCAACCATCTTAAGGATCAAGACCCTCTCATGGATAAGCGTCTGGTGGTGATTGATGAAGCTCAAAAGTTTCTCTTGGCTGCTGAAAATCTAGCGACGGCTTCGCAAGATTTGACAAGTATGTTACAAGTATTGCAAAGTAAAAAGGACAGAGCGACGACTATTTTGGACCAACGCTTGTATGAGTCTTGCCAGTTTGAACTCAACCATTTTTTGAGTCGTTTTCGTCAGCATGGTCAACGAGAGGTTCAAAAGGCTGAACTTCATCAACTTGGTCAGAACCTGGTGGAGCTTGGAGATGTTGATTTGAACGACTTGCATCAGCTCATAGACTATTACGATACCTTTTGGTTGGAGGAGAAAAATTTAGAAGAAAAGCGGCTTGCCTATTTGCGGGGCTCCAAGGACAGCCTCCTAAATGCGATCAGCTACCTGCCTGATACCAAGATTTTCTGCATCAGCGCCACCTTGACCATCAGCAAAAAGGTCAGTCTGGCGGATCTGCTGGGCTTTGAGCAGGTTACCTTGGATTTGATACCGACTCAAACTGTGACCAACCAGCAGTTGCTTTTTCCGACTCATCTCCCCGACATCCTGGCTTGGACCAAGGAGGAGCATGCAGCTTATTTGGCTACTACTTTAGGAGAAATAGCAGAGCTGGGACGACCGATTTTGGTCTTGTTCACATCGATTTCTCTGCTCTTGCAGGTGTCGGATTTGTTAGAAGACAATAACATTCCCCACCTAGCCCAGCACAAGCATGGACAGGAAATGACTCTCAAACGCAAATTTGAACGAGGGGAATGCCAAATTTTACTCGGCACAGGCGTATTCTGGGAGGGAGTTGACTTTGCCAGCCAGGACCAATTGATTCAGGTCATTACAAGGCTCCCATTCGACAATCCAAAGGACCGGTTTGTACAAAAAATTAATCACCATCTGCGTGAAGAAGGGAAAAATCCATTTTATGATTACAGCCTGCCTATGATGATGATTAAGCTCAAACAAGCCATCGGGCGTACCAATCGTCATGACAAACAAGATTCACTAGTCTTGGTTTTGGACCCGCGTGTTCACACCAAACGCTATGGACGGCAAATTCTGTCCTTCTTTGAGAAAGATTATTCAATGTTAAGTGTGGATGCGAAAGAAATAGAAGGAGCTATTCAAGATTTTTTCGAATAAGTTGAAAGGGAGTGAGAAAGAACTCGACTGGTCTAAAAAGAGTTCGTCAACAAGTCTTTATTTCTAGTTGTTGAGCTGAAACAGTCTATTCCCAGACTGTTTCACTCCCACCCCCGCATAGCTCCAACAGTCAGAGTAGTGACTGTTGGAGGTTGGAGATGAAGCGAACTTTGTTCGCAACAGTCGTAATGGTCAGATTTGGAGTGTAATACACGAACAAATCTGCCAATCAACCACTGCGCTGAGATGTTGACACGAACTCTGAGTAGTAGCCGCTGGGCTTTTTGCCCAGCCTCTTTGTTTCCAGCGTTTTTAATGCTGCTCATATTCCCTTTCTCCTTGCTGAATAACAGTGATTTTCTTTATGATTAAAATATGGTATAATTTTCCAAATATTAGTTTTTGTGAGAAGAGATTATGACAGAAAAAACAATTGTATTTAAGGTTGGCACCAGCTCCCTGACCCAAGAAAATGGCAGTCTGGATCGGATTAAGATTGCTCGGATTACCAATCAGCTGGCTCAGTTGCACCAGAAGGGCTACCAGATTGTGCTGGTGACGTCAGGATCGATTGCTGCTGGCTTTCGGAGATTGGGCTTTGACAAGCGACCGACTAAGATTGCGGAGAAACAGGCTTCTGCGGCTGTGGGTCAGGGCTTGCTGATTGAGGAATACACGCAAAACCTGATGAAAGATGGCATCGTGTCGGCTCAGATTTTGCTGACCCAGGATGATTTTGCGGATGCCAGACGTTATCAGAATGCTTCTCAGGCCATGCAGGTCTTGCTCAAGCAACGAGCTATTCCTATTATCAATGAAAATGATACCATTGCTATTGAGGAGATTAAGGTGGGGGATAACGATACTTTATCTGCCCAGGTGGCTTCTCTCTTGAAAGCAGACCTCTTGGTGCTTTTGACGGATGTGGATGGACTTTACACGGCCAATCCCAACAGCGATCCGACAGCCCAGCACTTACCTGAAATCAAGGAAATTACGGAAGATTTGTTTGCCATGGCAGCAGGAGCAGGCTCGTCTAACGGAACAGGTGGCATGACCACCAAATTGCAGGCGGCCCAGATTGCGACCAAGTCAGGCGTACCCGTCTTTATCTGCTCTTCAAAAGAGGATACTGCTCTCTTGCAGGCAGTCACCCAGGCCAATCGTGGCACTCTCTTTTTAGCAGATGATCATGCCATGAACCAACGCAAGCAGTGGATGGCCTTCTACGCTCGGACAGATGCGGCGGTTGAAGTGGATGCAGGAGCAGTTGATGCCATGTTGCACCAGGGACGCAGTTTGTTAGCTACTGGTGTCAAAGCCCTCGAAGGTGACTTTGAAGTGGGTCAGGTCGTAGAGGTTTATAGTCAAGCAGACCATCGTTTGATTGGTAAAGGGCGGGTTAAACTGTCCTCCAAGGACTTGCAGGACCAGTTGGCAAATGGCAGAGCGGAGGGCGTGTTGATTCACCGCAACGATTGGGTGAGCTTATAGTTGTTCAGTTTGTCTTGATTATGTTGACGAACGAGCAAACTGAAAGACTAAATAGGAGAAATTTATGACAACAACACAAGCATTATTAGATAGTTTATTGACCCACAAGGCCTCAATCAATCTAGCAACAACCGAACAGAAAAATCAAGCTCTATCAGTAATGGCAGACCAGTTGGTTGCTCAGACTGAGGCAATTTTAGCAGGCAATGCCATTGATATGGAAAATGCCCAAGGCAAGATTAGCCAGGTCATGCAGGACCGTTTGCTTCTGACAGCTGAGCGGATTGAAGCTATGGCAGACGGCATTCGGGCCTTGATTGGCTTGCCAGATCCTGTTGGGCTGGTCTTAGAAGAATCCACTCGGGCAGACGGCTTGAACATTCGCAAGAAATCCATTCCCTTTGGCTTGGTGGGAATGATTTACGAAAGCCGTCCAAATGTGACCTCAGACGCTGCAGCCCTTGCTATCAAGAGCGGAAATGCAGTCATCTTGCGTGGTGGCAAGGAAGCCTTTCATTCGGCTCAGGCCATTGTCACTGCCCTCAAGGCTGGTTTGGAAGAGGCTGGTCTTTCTACAAAGGTCATTGAGTTGGTTCAAGACACCAGCCGGGTTTCTGCGACGGAGTTGATGACTGCCAAAGGAAAGATTGACCTCTTGGTGCCACGTGGCGGTGCAGGACTCATTCAAGCCGTCGTTGAAAATGCGACTGTGCCAGTTATCGAAACAGGCACAGGCATCTGCCATGTCTATGTGGACAAGGATGCGGATTTAGATAAGGCCCTTCAGATTGTGGTCAACGCTAAAACCAGTCGTCCCTCAGTCTGCAATGCGGCGGAAGTCTTGCTAGTTCACGAAGCTATTGCCAGCCAATTCCTACCTCGCTTGGAAGAAGCTCTTTCTGGTCAGGTGGAATTACGTGCTGACAGTCAGGCGCAGGCTATTCTAAACCAATCCACACCGGCAGACAACCAAGATTTTGACACGGAATTTTTAGACTATATCATGGCTGTCAAGGTCGTTTCAAACGTAGAAGAGGCTATCAGCCACATTGCTCAACACTCGACAGGGCACAGCGAGGCCATCGTGACTGAAAACAGCCAAACGGCAGAACTTTTCACACTCCATGTGGACTCGGCTGCGGTCTATGTCAATGCCTCGACCCGTTTCACAGACGGTGGCGAGTTCGGTCTGGGCTGCGAGTTGGGCATTTCCACTCAGAAGATGCACGCCCGTGGTCCTATGGGCCTGCGTGAGATGACCACCTACAAGTACATCATCACAGGCGACGGCCACATTCGTTAGGAGGACAAGATGAAGATTGGATTTATCGGACTGGGCAACATGGGAGCGGCCCTGGCCCAAGCGGTCAGCCAGCAGCCAGATACCCAGCTCCTACTCAGCAACCACAACCCAGCAAAAGCCCAGGCTCTACAAACTCAGCTGGGCGGTCAGCTATTGTCTAATGGACAAATAGCAGAGCAGGCCGAGGTGATTTTCCTTGGGGTCAAGCCTCACCTGATTCAGACAGTCTTGTCAGGCTTGCAGGACCAGATTAGCCAGAATCCGTCAACTATCTGGATTTCCATGGCAGCGGGTGTGACCCTTGACAGCCTGGTAACTTTTGTATCGGCAGACAAGATCATTCGTATCATGCCCAACACACCAGTCGCTATCGGCCAAGGCATGACAACCTATAGCTTGGTCAATCAAGAGCTTGCTCCGCTATTGGAACAAATCCTAGAAAAATCAGGCAAGGTCCAGCAAGTGCCAGAGAGCTTGATCGACGCAGCGACGGCTATCGCAGGCTGCGGTCCAGCCTTTGTCTATCAGATGATTGAGGCCTTGACGGATGCTGGTGTGCAGAACGGGCTGACGGCTCAAGACGCCAAAGTTCTTGCAGCTCAAACCCTAACAGGTACCGCCCAAATGGTCTTGAACAGCGACAAGCACCCAGCCCAACTGAGACAGGAAGTGACTTCGCCAGGCGGTTCGACCATCGCAGGAGTGGTAGCTCTTGAAAAAGAAGGCTTCCGTTACGCCATCATCAAGGCAGTCGCTGCTGCCCTCAAAAAGACCAAGAAATTGGGGGAGAAATAAGAGGTAAGTGTAGAAAGATCAAAAAGAGTTCGTCAACAATTCCTCGTTTCAAGTTATAGAGCTGAAACAGTCTATCCCCAGACTGTTTCACTTTTCATAATCTCCTTAAAAACTTGGCTACTTGGTCAAGTTTTTTTGCAAATCAAAAAGCGAAGAAAATTATCCTCGCTGTGTTTTCTCTTTAATCCATTGACTGACGTTGGACAGGGTTTTGATTTGCTCTGCCTTACGTTTTTGTTCGTGGACAAAATCTGCAAAGCTTTGCTTGACGCCATCCTTTTGAACCTTATCCTGCAAATCATGCCATTTCTTTTTAAGGTTGCTGGAAGTCCGTTCATAGTATACCTCAAGGATTTCTTCCTTGGACTTGTAATTGCGGTAGAAGGCGTTGCGAGAAACTCCCGCTTTACGAACCAATTCAGATACCGAAATTTGCTTGAGCTCCTTTTTCTCTAGGAGAAATAGCAGAGCAGTTTCTATTGATTCCTTAGTCAGTTGATTCGCTTCTTTATTTGATTGATAGAGGTTTTTCAAAGATTGGGGTGAAATTTTACGACCTGCCATAGTTTTCCTTTTCCGAGTGTCACATCTGAAAGAAAATGCTTTCAGATGGGGTAGTTTAATGATATAATTGTAAGTAAATAGAGATTTATTGTCAAATAAAAAAGTAAAATTGGAAATGAGAATATTATGTCAAAATGGAAAATTGTTACAGATTCGGGCTGTGACTATCGTCAATTAGCTAATCTAGCTCCGGATACGGAATTTATTAGTGTGCCACTTACCATCCAAGTTGGAGATCAAGCATTTGTTGATGATGCAAGCTTGGATATTGATCACATGATGGAGGTGATGGAGGCATCTAAGTCTGCAGCTGGGTCGGCGTGTCCAAGTCCGCAGGCTTATCAAGCAGCTTTTGAGGGAGCTGAGAACATTATCGTTGTGACGATTACAGGTGGGCTATCGGGTAGTTTTAATGCGGCACGTGTAGCTAGGGATATGTATATCGAAGAGCATCCGAATGTCAATATCCATTTGATAGATAGTTTGTCAGCCAGTGGGGAGATGGATTTACTTGTAGACGAAATCAATCGCTTAATTGGTGCAGGATTAGATTTTCCACAAGTAGTAGAAGCGATAACTCACTATCGGGAACACAGTAAGCTCCTCTTTGTTTTAGCGAAGGTTGATAATCTTGTTAAGAATGGAAGACTGAGCAAATTGGTAGGCACTGTCGTTGGTCTTCTCAATATCCGTATGGTTGGTGAGGCAAGTGCTGAAGGAAAATTAGAGTTGCTTCAAAAGGCGCGTGGCCATAAGAAATCTGTGACAGCGGCCTTTGAAGAAATGAAAAAAGCAGGCTATGATGGTGGTCGAATTGTCATGGCCCACCGCAACAATGCCAAGTTTTTCCAACAATTCTCAGAGTTGGTAAAAGCAAGTTTTCCAACGGCTGTTATTGACGAAGTTGCAACATCAGGTCTATGCAGTTTTTATGCTGAAGAAGGCGGACTTTTGATGGGCTATGAAGTGAAAGCGTGATTCACAGAGTAACAATTTTGGGATGTAATTTCCACTATAGAATAATCCCCCTCGTCTTTTAAGTTCGAGGGGGATTGTTTGTGTGAGACTATTAGATTTCATTCATTCAAATATCTTACGAATTGCTCCAGTTTATCTGCAAAATCTTGTTCAAAGAAGATCTGTAAGAAATCAGCTTTCTGTCCGCTGAAATAATAACATTTTCCAAACATGTGTTGGATGCTAGGAGAAAGAATCCCCTTGCTTAGCTGAAAGGTCACGCTCCCTTTGGAAATTCGATATGGGATATTCAAAGCGTATTTCTCTAAACAATCTTTTATTTTATTCCACTGAGCGTGATAAATATGATGAAGATGCTGTGTGTTCCGTGCAAACATACCGTTATCAATGTAGAGCGAGAGAGCTTTTTGCATGATAAGATTGGTATCGTAGTCGATTAGACTCTTATGTTTGATGAAGGTATCACGTAGCTGATTAGGAAGGCTGATTGCACCGATTCGGAGGGCAGGAAAGAGTGTCGGTGTAAAAGATTTTATGTAGATGACACGATTATCTGTATCAAGATAGTGTAAAGGTAGGCTATGACTAGAGTCGAAATCCGCCAAATAGTCATCCTCAATGATGTAGACATCGTATTGCTTTGCTAATTTTACGATGGCTGTTTTTGTTGCTATATCATAGGTTGAACCGAGAGGATTGTGCAAGCGAGGAATTGTGTAGAAAAACTTAATTTTTCCAGTTTGGAAGATACTTTCCAATTCTTCTAGGTCAATTCCATCGAAATCCCGTTCAATTGTTTGATAGGGGATTCCTTGATGTCGAATGAGCTCTATCATTCGTGAGTAGGTAGGGTTCTCTATCAAGATTTCCGTTTTTCCAGCCAAGGTTTCCATTTGTGTGAGAATATATAGAGCTTGTTGACTACCAGCTGTGATAACCAGCTGGTCTTTTTTTGTATAGACATGATAGTCCATTAACAGACTTTGAACGGAGGAAATCAATTCTGCCAATCCCTCTTGCTGGTGATAGTAGTTGAATAGGTAATTTTCCCGCCCAATAAGACTTTCGTTTAGACAAATCCGAAAATCTTCATAGGGTAATTCTTGAAAGTCTGCAGGATTGAGCTCTACAGTATGGTCTTGGAAATCTCTATCTTCTAAGATATAATAACCGCTTTTTTCGACAGCGTAGATCTTATTTTGGTACTTTAATTCCAACATAGCCTTTTGGACAGTGTCTTTGCTACAATGATATTGCTCGCTGAGTTGACGGATAGAAGGTAATTTCTCTCCGCGTTTGAATCGGTGTTCCTCTATTCCAGTCAAAATATCTTGGATGATAACTTGATATTTTTTCATCTAGGTCCCCTTTTTATAGACTATGTTACTAGCTAGTATATAGGAAAAGTTGCAGAAATACAATATATGAATAATGGGGTTGAGGTTCAGGAATTAAGCTACTATATGATATAATTAAGTGATGAAAATAATTATACCTAATGCAAAAGAAGTAAATACAAATCTAGAGAATGCCTCGTTTTATCCCCTGTCTGATCGAAGCAAGCAGGTGCTGGATGCCATAAGTCAATTTGATGTAAAAAAGATGGCTGCCTTTTATAAATTGAATGAAGCAAAGGCTGAGTTAGAAGTTGATCGTTGGCATCGAATCAGGACAGGTCAAGCAAAAACCTATCCAGCCTGGCAGTTATATGATGGTCTCATGTATCGTTATATGGATAGGCGAGGTATAGATTCGAAAGAAGAAAATTATCTACGTGACCACGTTCGTGTTGCGACAGCCTTATACGGATTGATTCATCCTTTTGAATTCATTTCACCTCACCGCTTAGATTTTCAAGGGAGCTTAAAGATAGGCAATCAGTCTTTGAAACAGTACTGGCGACCGTATTATGACCAAGAAGTTGGTGATGATGAACTGATTCTCTCACTGGCTTCGTCAGAATTTGAGCAGGTGTTTTCTCCACAGATTCAGAAAAGATTAGTTAAAATTCTTTTCATGGAAGAAAAAGCAGGTCAGCTAAAAGTTCACTCGACTATATCAAAAAAAGGTAGAGGAAGATTGCTGTCCTGGTTGGCTAAGAACAATATTCAGAAATTATCGGACATTCAAGATTTTAAGGTGGATGGCTTTGAATATTGTACTGAAAAATCAACAGAGAATCAGCTGACTTTCATACGCTCAGTTAAATTATGAAAAAAAGAACAAGATTCCAAAAAGAATAAGATAACGTTTTTCATCACTAATATGGCTACGTGGCTAGTAAAATATTGTTTTTTGTGATACAATAGGTGAGTTATAAGTAAAAGGAAGGTTGTTTATGAAGAAGAGAAGCAGATGGAGGAAATCGCCTAAGCTTAAGTTGCTAAATTTTGCGCTTTGGGGGCTATATGCCATTATTCTATGTCTGTTCTTAGTGACTATGTATTGCTATAACATCCTAGATTTTCGGTATTTAAACTATATTGTAACAATCCTGTTGATAGGGGTTGCGGTATTGACTGGCTTGTTGATGTGGCGTAAGAAAGCGCGTGTCTTTACAGCACTCTTACTTATTTTTTCACTGGTCATCACTTCTGCCGGAATCTATGGAATGCAAGAAGTTGTAAAATTTTCAACACGACTAAATTCAAATTCGACATTTTCAGAATATGAAATGAGCATCCTCGTCCCAGCAAATAGTGAGATTACAGATGTTCGACAGGTCACTAATGTACTTGCTCCGGCTGAATACGATCAAGACAACATCACTGCTTTATTAGATGATATTTCCAAAATGGAGTCTACTCAATTAACTACAAGTCCGACGACCTCTTATCTAACAGCCTACCAAGCTATGCTAAATGGTGAGAGTCAAGCAATGATTTTCAACGGAGTTTTCACCAATATTTTAGAAAATGAGGATCCAGACTTCTCTTCAAAAGTGAGGAAAATATATAGTTTCAAAGTGACTCAGACTGTTGATACAGCTACTAAGCAGGTGAGTGGAGACAGTTTTAATATCTATATCAGCGGCATTGATACATATGGTCCAATTTCGTCTGTTTCGCGTTCAGATGTTAATATTATTATGACTATTAATCGTGCTACACATAAGATTTTATTGACAACTACTCCACGAGATTCTTATGTTGCTATCGCAGATGGTGGGCAAAATCAATACGACAAATTAACTCATGCTGGTATTTATGGTGTCAATGCCTCTGTGCATACCTTGGAAAATCTTTATGGTATTGATATTAGCAACTATATTCGTCTCAACTTTACATCCTTCCTACAGTTGATTGATGTGGTTGGAGGTATCGATGTAGAAAACACCCAAGAGTTCACAAGTGGTGAGCATACTTTCCCGGTGGGAACAGTACACTTAGATGCAGAGCAAGCGCTAATCTTTGTTCGTGAGCGGTATTCGTTGGCTAATGGTGATAATGACCGTGGTAAAAATCAAGAAAAAGTCATTGCAGCACTTATAAAAAAATTGAGCTCACCAGAGAATTTACGTAATTATCAAGCTATTTTAAATAGTTTAGAAGGATCTATTCAAACGGATCTAAGTATTGAAACAATTATAGGCTTAGTTAATACACAATTAGAAGCCGGCACACAGTTTACAGTGGAGTCACAAGCGCTAGTTGGAAATGGGCGAACAGATTTGCCTTCTTATGCTATGCCGGATTCACAACTTTATATGTTAGAAATAAACCAAGAAAGTTTGGAACAAACAAAGGCTGCTATTCAGTCAGTATTGGATGGAAATTAAAAAAATAGGGAGAAAACATGAATAATCAAGAAATGAATACAATCGAAATTGATATTTTACTCTTACTGAAAACGATTTGGAGAAAAAAAATCTTTATCCTTCTGCTGGGACTATTAGGTGCAGGGTTAGCTTTTGCTTATAGTAGTTTTTTGGTAACGCCGCAATATGATTCGACAACTCGTATCTATGTAGTTGGGCAACATGCTGAAGCTGGCGCGGGATTGACAAATCAGGATTTACAAGCTGGGTCTTATTTGGTAAAAGACTATCAAGAAATCATCCTATCACAAGATGTGCTGACACAGGTGGCTACAGAGTTGAATTTGAATGGAAACCTAAAAGAAAAGGTTTCAGTTTCTATTCCTGTTGATACTCGTATTGTTTCTATCTCCGTGCGTGATGCGGACCCAAATGAAGCAGCTCGCATTGCAAATAGTCTCCGTACTTTCGCATCACAAAAAATCATCGAAGTTACAAAAGTGAGTGATGTGACAACACTTGAAGAGGCTGTCCCAGCAGAGGAGCCATCAACTCCTAATACCAAACGCAATATCTTGCTTGGTTTATTAGCCGGCAGTATCTTGGCAACAGGTCTCGTGTTGGTTATGGAAATTTTGGATGACCGTGTAAAACGTCCTCAGGATATCGAAGAGGTAATGGGATTGACCTTACTTGGTGTAGTGCCAGATTCGAAGAAATTGAAATAGGAGAAAAATATGGCGACATTAGAAATTGCACGTACGAAGAAAGAATTAGTAAATAAGACGGAAGAATATTTTAACGCTATCCGTACGAATATTCAACTCAGTGGGGAAGATATTAAAGTGGTTGGCATAACTTCTGTCCAATCAAATGAAGGAAAGAGTACAACAGCAGCCAGTCTTGCTATTGCCTATGCTCGTTCTGGCTACAAGACGGTCCTGGTTGATGCCGATATTCGAAACTCAGTGATGTCAGGTTTCTTTAAGCCAATTACGAAAATTACTGGTTTAACTGATTATTTAGCAGGAACTACTGATTTATCTCGAGGGCTATGTGAAACAAATATTCCGAATTTAACAGTTATCGAGTCTGGTAAAATATCACCAAACCCAACTGCCCTTCTACAAAGTAAGAATTTTGAGAACTTATTAGCTACTCTTCGTCGGTATTTTGACTATGTGATTGTTGACTGCCCCCCTCTAGGGATGGTAATCGATGCGGCAATTATTGCCCAGAAGTGTGATGCAATGGTTTTAGTAGCAGAGGCAGGACATGTTAAACGTTCAGCTGTGAAAAAAGTAAAGGAGCAGTTGGAGCAAACAGGAACACCGTTCTTAGGCGTTATCTTGAACAAGTATGATATTGCAACTGAGAAATATGGTGATTATGGAAATTATGGTAACTATGGAAATTACGGTAAAAAAGCTTGATTTTTATTATATGAGCTTTGATTAAGTAGGTGTTAGTATGATTGATGTTCATTCGCATATTATATTTGGTGTGGATGATGGTCCAAAGACAATTGAAGAGAGTCTAGATTTGATAGGAGAAGCTTATCGTCAGGGGGTTCGCTTCATAGTTGCTACTTCTCATAGACGAAAAGGGATGTTTGAAACTCCTGAGAAAATTATTATGACTAATTTTGTTCAAGTAAAAGAGAGAGTTAAAGTAGCTTATCCAGAAATGACTTTATGTTATGGAGCGGAACTTTACTATAATAAGGATATCCTAAGTAAACTCGAAAAAAAGGAAGTTCCAACTCTTAATGGAACGCGCTATATTCTCCTAGAATTTAGTAAGAATACTCCTTGGAAAGAAATCCAAGAGGCTGTGAATGAAGTAATGTTACTTGGACTGACTCCACTACTTGCCCATATAGAGCGTTATGATGCTCTGGCATTTCAGTCAGAGCGAGTAGAAGAGTTAATCGACAAGGGGTGTTATACTCAAATTAATAGCAACCATGTGTTAAAACCAGGTTTAATTGGTGACCGAGCAAAAGAGTTTAAGAAACGGGCACGGTACTTTTTAGAGCAGGATTTGGTGCACTGTGTGGCTAGTGATATGCATAATTTATCAAATAGACCTCCGTTTATGAGAGAGGCTTATAAGTTAATAACAGAGGAATTTGGGGAAGATAGAGCAAAAGCTTTATTGAAAAAGAACCCTCTTATGTTATTAAAAAACCAGGTGATTTAAGCTGGTTACTCTAGATTTTGGAGAAAAAAATGGATTTAGGAACTGTTACCGATAAACTGTTAGAGCGTAATAGCAAAAGATTGATACTTATATGCATGGATACTTTTCTTATTGTAGTTTCCATGAATTTGAGTAGACTGTTCTTGGATATTATTATTGACATTCCAGATGAACGTTTCATTCTTGCAGTTTTATTCGTATTGATATTCTATCTGATTATTTCAGTTAGATTAAAGATTTTTTCGTTAATTACGAGGTATACCGGTTATCAGAGTTATGTAAAAATAGGGTTGAGCTTGATATCTACTTATTCATTATTTTTAATTATCTCAACGATTTTATGGCAGAGTTTTAGTTATCGCTTCATCTTAGTATCCTTATTTTTGTCATATGTATTGCTCATTACCCCAAGGATTGTTTGGAAAGTCTTGCATGAGACACGAAAAAATGCTATTCGTAAGACGGATAGCTCACTGCGAATTTTGGTGGTAGGTGCTGGAGATGGTGGAAATATTTTTATCAATACCGTCGAAGATCGAAAATTGAATTTTGAAATTGTCGGCATAGTCGATCGTGATCCAAATAAACTTGGAACATTTATCCGTAACACTAAAGTTTTAGGAAATCGCAATGATATTCCACGCTTAGTAGAAGAATTGGCAGTTGATCAAGTAACGATTGCTATCCCTTCCTTAAATGGTAAGGAGCGAGAGAAGATTGTTGAAATCTGTAATACTACAGGAGTGACTGTCAATAATATGCCTAGTATTGAAGATATTATGGCGGGGAACATGTCTGTCAGTGCCTTTCAGGAAATTGACGTAGCAGACCTTCTTGGTCGACCAGAGGTTGTTTTAGATCAAGATGAATTGAATCAGTTTTTCAAAGGGAAAACAATCCTTGTCACGGGAGCAGGTGGCTCTATCGGTTCAGAGTTATGTCGTCAAATTGCTAAGTTTACGCCTAAACGCTTGTTGTTGCTTGGACATGGAGAAAATTCAATCTATCTCATTCATCGAGAGTTACTGGAAAAGTACCAAGGTAAGATTGAGTTGGTCCCTCTCATTGCAGATATTCAAGATAGAGAATTGATTTTTAGCATAATGGCTGAATATCAACCCGATGTTGTTTATCATGCTGCAGCACATAAGCATGTTCCTTTGATGGAATATAATCCACATGAAGCAGTGAAGAATAATATTTTTGGAACGAAGAATGTGGCTGAGGCGGCTAAAACTGCAAAGGTTGCCAAATTTGTTATGGTTTCAACAGATAAAGCTGTTAATCCGCCAAATGTTATGGGGGCGACTAAGCGGGTAGCAGAAATGATTGTTACTGGCTTAAATGAAACAGGACAAACACAATTTGCTGCAGTAAGGTTCGGAAATGTTTTAGGTAGTCGTGGAAGTGTTGTTCCTCTATTTAAGGAACAAATCAAAAAAGGTGGTCCAGTTACCGTTACTGACTTTAGGATGACTCGTTACTTCATGACTATTCCAGAAGCCAGTCGTTTGGTTATCCAAGCAGGACATTTGGCAAAAGGCGGAGAAATCTTTGTCTTGGATATGGGTGAGCCTGTACAAATTCTGGAATTGGCAAGAAAAGTTATTCTGCTGAGTGGTCATACTGAGGAAGAAATTGGAATTGTTGAATCAGGTATTCGTCCTGGGGAAAAACTCTACGAGGAATTACTATCAACAGAAGAACGTATCAGCGAACAGATTTATGAAAAAATATTTGTAGGTCGCGTTACAAATAAACAATCGGACATTGTCTATTCATTTATCAATGGATTACTTCAAAAAGATAGAAATGAATTAAAAGATAAGTTGATTGAATTTGCTAAACAAGAGTAAGAAAGTAAAAAAATATTTTTACTTTCCTAGAGTTTAAACGATGTTTAGGCTCTAGGATGGTTGAAATACTTAATGAATATAATATTGGAGAGTCGGTTCCAAGATATTTAAAATTTAGTAAATTTGCTTTACATTATTAGGAGACTATTGGCTTTTATAGATATGAATGAGTTGATAAGAATAAAATGAAAAATGGAGATGAAAATGTATCCAATTTGTAAGCGCATTTTAGCAATCATTATTTCAGGAAGTGCTATTGTTATTCTAAGTCCAATCTTATTATTGATTGCATTGGCAATTAAATTAGATTCTAGAGGTCCGGTACTATTTAAACAAAAACGAGTTGGTAAGAATAAAAAACACTTCATGATTTATAAATTCCGCTCTATGTATGTAGATGCTCCAAGCGATATGCCAACCCATCTTTTGAAGGATCCTACAGCGATGATTACAAAAGTAGGAGCTTTTCTACGAAAGACTAGTCTCGATGAATTACCTCAGCTATTCAATATTTTCAAAGGAGAAATGGCCATTGTTGGTCCACGTCCAGCCCTATGGAATCAATATGATTTGATTGAGGAGCGAGATAAATATAGAGCAAATGACATTCGTCCAGGTCTGACTGGTTGGGCTCAAATTAATGGCCGTGATGAGTTAGAGATTGATGAAAAGTCAAAATTAGATGGCTACTATGTTGAGAATATGGGGCTTCTGCTTGATATTAAGTGTTTTTTTGGAACGTTTATTAGTGTAGCAAAAAGTGAAGGTGTCGTCGAAGGCGGAACGGGGCAGAAAGGGAAGTCATGAAAAGAGTATTGATAACAGGAGCAAACTCATATATTGGAACTTCGTTTGAAGAATACGTAAAAAATAAGGATAGCAATTTTGAAATTGATACCCTTGATTTATTAGATTCAAATTGGGAAGAGTTTGATTTTTCAGGCTATGACTCCTTGTTTCACGTGGCTGGAATCGCACATTTTTCAAAAGATGAAAGTCAGAAACAACTTTACTATGATGTTAATACAGAATTAACCCATAAAGTTGCCTCCAAAGCTAAACTGTCGAATATACAACAATTTATCTTTATGAGCAGCATCATCGTCTATGGTGATAGTTCAAGTTCAGAAAGGATTATTACTAGAGAAACAGTTCCAACTCCTTCTGATTTTTATGGAGATAGTAAGTGGCAAGCAGAACAAAAACTGTCAGGCTTAGCCAATGATGACTTTAAAATTGTTATCGTTCGTCCTCCGATGATTTATGGAAAAGGATCGAAGGGAAATTATCCTAAACTTTCAAAGTTAGCTCAGAAAATACCAGTTTTTCCTAAAATTTCGAATTCTCGAAGTATGCTACATATTGACAACCTTTGTGAATTTATCCTACAGGCTATTGAAAGAAGAATAGAAGGCGTCTATTTTCCACAAAATTCAGAATATGTTACCACATCTGACCTGGTAGGTAAGATTGCTGTGGCACATCATAAAAAAATCTATTTCACCAAATTATTCAATCCAATTATTAGACTATTTTTCGGATTAGATACGGTGAAGAAAGTATTTGGAAATCTTGTTTATGAAAAAGAGATGAGTCGTTATGACTTTGAATATCAGGTAATCGACTTTGAGGAATCAATAAAAAATACAGAATTATGATAGAACAAAAATTAAAGGGGAAAAGAATTAAACAGATTCAAGTTGTAAGTAAATTGTTTTATTGGATTTAATGTTTTGCATCACCCAGAAATTTTATCAGAAAAAATATTTAGTAGTATAAATTTGATTTAAGTAATTTCTATCAAGATTATTGAATGATATTGAGTATTCTTACAGAAGTGATTAAAAAGATACAACAAGGAGACAGAGTATTGGGAGAAAATATAGAAAAATCATCTATCTCAGTCGTTATTCCAGCGTACAATTCTGAGAATGTTATAGTAAGAGCTTTAGAATCAGTTAGGCTACAAACTTGCTTGGAGTATATTAACGAAATCATTGTAGTTAACGATGGTTCTACAGATTCGACAGCATTCGAGGTTGAACGTTATGCAAAAAAATATCCCTACCTTAATATTCGTATAATAAACCAGGAAAATGCAGGAGTTTCTAGAGCAAGAAATGTAGGAATGTTAAATGCTTTAGGAACCTGGATTGCTTTGCTGGATTCTGATGACGAGTGGTTTGCGAATAAAATCGAAAGACAAATAGATGAAATTTTATTTAATGATAGCATTGATTTTATTGGTGGTAATCATACTTCATCTCCATTAACTATTCTTGGTCGCAAAATAGATAGACTTCATAAAGCAAATATTCAAGAAATTTGTATAAAGATGTTTCCACAGACTTCAACAGTCCTTTTTAAAAAATCGATCTTTGATGAAATTGGTGGATATGATGAGGAACGCCACTATTCTGAGGATAGACAATACTTTTTGAGAATTTGTCATGCATATGGATACTATTATTTGCCCGAACAGAATGTCCACTATGATCGTGGAAAGCGAGGTTTTGGGGAACGAGGTTTGTCAGGTAACTTAAAAGGCATGCAAGAAGGGAACAGATTGAATTTCATGGAATTATTAAAGCAAAAAAAAATAAGTTTACCCTTTTATATTGTAATCACTATTTTTGATGAATTAAAATATCTAAGAAGAATACTTTTATCAATGAAAAATTAATGGATCACAGGAGTAAAAATATTTATTTTATAAATTTTCTCTCCCTTCTTCAGACTATATATGTAAAAATCAGACTAATTCAATTTTCCCCTCTTAGAAAAATGAGCGCTAGGACAGGTATATACTAAATGAAATCAAAATTATTAATGAGTATCAAAAGTTTAAGTTGTTCCGAGTATTGTTTCTCTCTTGCGGGCTTATCTAGTATTATATATGATTTTGGTTATCAGATAAATAATTTTGAAGGAATTATTAGTTTAACGAAAGAAAGAAATATTTAGTATGAAAAAAGCTCTTATTATAGCCTCTGTAGCTTCAATGATTGGACAATTTAATATTTCCAACATAAAAATATTACAATCACTTGGTTTTAAGGTCGATGTAGCAGCCAATTTTTCTCATCCAGGTACTATTTCTATTGAGAATGCACAAGATTTAAAAGAATTTTTAGAGGCAAACAAAGTCAATGTATATGATATTCCTTTTCAAAGGAATCCATTTCACCCTAGTAATTGGCTAGCATTTAGAATTTTGAATAGAGTGATGACTAATAATGCCTACGATTTGGTTCATAGCCATTCTCCAGTCGGAGGGCTAGTGGGACGGATTCTAGGTTACAGTCACAAAGCGGATAATATATATACTGCTCATGGTTTTCATTTCTATAAAGGTGGAAGTCGAATAGGGTGGCTTCTTTTTTACCCTATAGAAAAAATATTGTCTTACTTTACAGATACTTTTATTACTATCAACGAAGAGGATTATGCTCTTGCTAAGAAGTGTTTCAAAATGAAGAGTTTGCACTTAGTTAATGGGGTCGGAGTAAATTTAGAAAAATTTTCACCGGTATCGTATAATGAAAAGGCTCAGCTAAAATTAATGTTGGGTTTAGAACAGGATAAAAAGTACCTAATTTTTGTTGGAGAATTGAATGCCAATAAAAATCAATCTATTTTAATTGAAATGATGGAACAATTGTCAAAAACAAGAAAGGATATTGTTCTATTACTAGTTGGCAATGGAGTATTGTTAAATACTTACCGCCAACTCATAAAGATTAAAGGTTTAGAAGAATTAGTACTTTTGTTAGGTTATCGAAAAGATATTCCTGATTTGATGAGAGTTTCTGATATTGCCCTATCCAGTTCTAAACGCGAAGGCCTTCCTGTGAATTTGCTTGAAGCAATGGCAACTGGCCTGCCTTTAATAGTATCGAATTGTCGTGGAAATAGAGATTTAGTAGAGAATGGAAAAAATGGTTATATTATAGAGAACTCAACAGTAGATGAATTTATTGTAGCTATAACAAGAATCCTTGATGATGAATTTTTATATCAGCAATTTTCTCAATACTCACTTTTATCTAGTGAAAAATATTCTTTAGAGCGAGTTGAAGTAAAAATGAAGGAAATTTATAGCAATTCCGTTTAGGTAGGTTGCTACTTTTATAGTGAATCATTTGAGTTTGCCTAAAAAATTAGAAAAGCCCTTATTGGAAGGATCTGTATAGGCGATGCGTTCAGTAGTTGTAAAATTAACAGCAAATAGTATTGCTAATCTCAAATTATTATTTCTTAAGTTAAGGAACTATATTTAGACTTTATAAATAATGATAGGATTCAGTAGAAAAATAATCAACAGAAAGAGTATAAGAATGTTAGTTATCTCTAAAAAAAGCTTTATGGCTGTGGCATTTGGAGCTGTAGCTGTCATGTTATATGCATTCCTCCTATTTTTTATAAGTCCCTCTTTTGAGGAGACTTTTACGATAAAATTTACTATTCTTAGTAGTTTAATAATTTTTATTCTTGAAATTATTTATATAAACAAATTAAATGGGAGGGGTATAAATCTCATCACTCTGTTTTTAATGGCATTTTATGTATTTCAAAATGGACAATTACTTCTGGTGGCTCTAGATATCCCGTTCTATGATTTTTATATCAGTACGTTAAAAAATTTTTTGAAAGATGTGTCTATTTTTTCATCCCTTAGTAATGTAGTGGCAGGCTATGCAGGGATTGTTTGTGTTTCCATACTACAAAAAGAGAAGCACTATGTTGTTGATCAGTATAACCCTCTAGAAGTTGGTAGGGTAGCATGGTTGGGTTTTCTAGGAACTTCAATTTTAGCTCTACCTCTTGTTGCAATGAAATTTCTTACAAGCTTAGAAGGAGGGTACTATGCTGTTAGGGCTTTTGAAGAGAACATTCCAGCGCTGGTAACCTTTTTAGAGTTTATGTTCATGCCATTTTCCCTCTTAACAATTATCTTCAAAAGCGATAAGAATTCACAAATAGCACGCTACGGCGTATTTATCTGGTTAGTTCTCACTGCTCTTTGTGGTGATAGGACAACAGGTATTTCAGGATTGCTTATTTTAACTCTTATTTCATACAACAAAAATGGTAGGAATATTAAATATAATTGGAAGGATATATCTAAAATTAGCTTCATTGGGCTATTGCTGATTATCTTTATCCGAGTGGTGTACGCATATAGAATAGGCGAAGACATTCTATTTGCCTTATCAGGAGGAAACTTCTTGGTAGGTTTTTTATCTGAGTTAGGAATTAGTGTTTTTCCGCTATTTACAATGATGTATATTGTTCCAGGACAAGAAAGTTTTTTATGGGGGCAAGGATATATTTTGTCTGCGATTGGTGGTTTGATACCTTCTTTTTTAGATATTACAGGAATTGTGAATATGATAAATCAGCAATCTAGGATATTTGAAAACTGGCACTCTCAATATTTTGGGCAATATTCGTTTGGTTTAGGTTTCTCTCTTAACGCAGAGGCTTATATCAATTTTGGTTGGTATGGATTAATTGCTGTTTTTATTGTTTGTTTTATAATTTTTTCGTTTTTACGAGTTAAAAATTTAAAAGAACATATTAGTCCATGGGGATTGTACAGAGCAAGTATCTTGTTGTTTTTCTGGTTTACATTACCACGTAGAGATTCGTATTATATATGGAAAGCAATATCTTACTCTCTAATTTTTATGAGAATATACATACAAACCACGTGTCGCAGAACTGCATTTTTAGGTAAAATAAGTAGTAAGGTGGAATTAAGAAAGTGAGTGTAGAGTCAAATCAAGTTACATCGGCAGTTAAGTGGTCGTTAGTGACAGAAATTATTGTTAAATTTATTTCACCAATCACTAATATAATTTTGGCGAGGCTTCTAACACCAGAAATATTTGGTCTTATTGCATCAATTATGATGATTACTACATTTGCTGAAATGTTTACAGATGCGGGTTTCCAAAAGTATATTGTACAGTATCAATTTGTTTCTTCCTCAGAACAAGATGAGTATATTAGTGTGGCATTTTGGACAAATTTAGGTGTTTCGATATTTTTTTATTTATTAATATTCCTAAATGCAGAAATACTTGCTAACTTCAGTGGTGTATCGGGTCACGAGATGGTGATTAGAGTTTATTCCTTAGTGTTGCTCTTGATGTCCTACTCTAGTATTCAATATGCTGTATATAGAAAGAATTTTGATTATAAAAAGCTCGGAATTATTAGAGTTATTGCTAAGCTCATCCCGGTACTTGTGACGATACCGTTAGCGCTATATACCCACTCTCATTGGTCGTTAGTAATTGGAAATTTGGTGGGGGAGTCAGTAATTACAGTTATTCTAATGATATGGTCTACGCAACGTATAAAATTATACTATGATTATGAGCAACTGAAGAGTATGTTTATGTTTTGTGGTGGGTCGATGTTGGAGACTCTTTCGTCATGGCTAGTTTCCAATGTAGCAGTTTTTATTATTAGTCAAACCTTAGGCGCTTATTATCTGGGTTTATATAAGATTTCAATTACGACTGTAAATCAAATAATTTCGATTATTACTGCTTCAACTATGAATGTGCTGTTTGCGACATTAT
Organism: Streptococcus sp. 2022WUSS135; assembly: GCF_044427045.1. Classification (NCBI taxonomy): domain Bacteria; kingdom Bacillati; phylum Bacillota; class Bacilli; order Lactobacillales; family Streptococcaceae; genus Streptococcus; species Streptococcus sp. 2022WUSS135. The sequence continues at coordinate 6,923 of NZ_JAOTGL010000021.1, read as the reverse complement.
CCAAAGCACAAAATGACTCAGCTTCCTTTAATCGAACGGTATATAATTTTCAAAAGTCCATTGGTTTATTTACCATTCCTTTAGGGGTAGGTATATTTGTTTTTCGTAAGTTTATTACACTAACGCTACTTGGAACACAATGGGAGGAAGCTTCCCTCTTTGTCGGTTTATGGGGATTGGTTATGTGTGAGAGCGTCATATTTGCAGATATAGGAGCCTATGCAATTCTTTCTAAAGGGAAACCTGGCTATGTATTTTTATCTAATATGTTGCAAGCCCTACTACTTGCAACAGGTCTGTTATATTTTGAGCATAGCAGTTTTATGGTTATAACCTATGTTTCTTTTGCCATAAGATGGCAGTTGACTGCTACTCACTATTGGATAGCATCAAAAGTTGCAAATTTGAAAATCAAAGATTATCCAAAAGAGTTAAATGTATATGGTGGTGCAGCAACTATAATGGGATGTTTAGGCCTACTTTTTCAAAATATAATTGAAAAAAATATTTTCTTTAATATTGTTGGAGTTCTTGTCTGTATTATAGTCTATTTTGGAGTTTTGATGATATTTAACAATACAAGAATAGAGTTATTGTCGCTATTCAGTACAGTGAGAAGTCAATTAGTTCGTAAATAATGTCTATTTATAAGTTTTAATTATGCTTTAGTTAGGATATAGTAGAATGAAAATAATAACTTGCGCAAGTTTTTATGGTAGCGGTTCAAGTGCGTTGACAGACTTGGTTGCGGAGTACTCCTGTGTGAAGGATTTAACAAATTATGAATTTCGCTTTTTATATGATCTTGATGGTGTTTCTGATTTAGAACATTATTTATGTGAATGTCATGACAGGCACAATGCTGGGCATGCTCTAAAGCGTTTTAAGAGATTGTCGGAGTTCAATGCTGGTACCTTTTTCAATGCAAGGTACGAGACTTTTTTCAACAATCAATACATGAAATTGACTAGAAAGTTTATTGACTCTATAACTGATTTTTCATATCCTGGCTGGTGGTTCTATGATGCATATGATAAAGGAAAAGTACTGTATTATATATTGATTCAATGGGATAAGATATTACGAAAATTAACAAATGGAAAAAAGAGTATTTTAGCCAGAGAACGAATCTTTTGTTCACACCCTTCGCAGGAAAAGTTCATTGAATCTGTTCAGAACTATGTTGCTTCGTTAATGCAGGCGGCTAATCCTGAAGGACTACCATTCTTAGAGGTTGATCAGTTGGTTCCGTCTCAGAATCTCAATCGAATTCTTCGTTACTTTTCTGATGAAATCACCGTTTTTATTGTAGACCGTGATCCAAGGGATATTTACACAAGCAACCGCTTCTACTGGAAAGAAAATATTTGTCCAACGGATGATGTAAATGTTTTCTGCGACTGGTTCTTATACACGCGGAAAAGCGGAAAAGTAGAAAGTTATGATACTAATCAGGTCATTAGACTACGTTTTGAAGACATGATTTATAAATATGATGAAACAGTTGCAAAAATTGAAATGCTAACTGGTCTGGATAATTCTCTACACAGTATGCAATTCAAAAAATTTAATCCACAACAATCAGTTAATAATACTCAGATTTGGAAAAAACATAACATTGAAGCAGATATTAGAGTTATTGAAGAAAGATTAGCTGAATATTTATATCCCTTTGATGAAGTAAGTCGTGATACCGTTTCAGGAGTAAAACAAGAAGGTGGGAAAATATTCTGATAGCCATGACTAAATATCTTTTAAATATTTAGAGGAAGCCATTGCTGGTTTAGCATGGAATAAATTGAAATAAGGGGTATAACTTTTAGTGCCCCCTCCATAAAGATTAGAAGGAATACGTTATAAATATGAAAAAAATCTGTTTTTCATTTAATCATTTGACTTATTCAGACGGTGTGGCCCAATCAGCTATTGCAATGGCAAACTATTTAGCCGATACTGGGATGGTTGAAGTGACGCTGAGACCTATTTTTAATTTTGACAAGAGTATTTTAAAAGATATAAATAAAAAGATTAAAGTAAAACCGATTTTTGGTTTTTATTTTAGAGGTTTGTCGACAATTTTAAATCTAGTTCCAGGAACTCTACTACATGATTGGATTTTCGGGCGCGATAGGTATCAAATAGAGATTGGTTTTCAATATGGTTTGGCCACATGTGCGGTTGTGTCATCAAATAGTGTGAGGTCAAAACACTATGTATGGATGCATGGTTATGATGTGGGACTACATCTTAAAGAATACTATAAAAAAGCCGATAAGGTGGTTTGTGTATCAAAGCAAAATGCAGGTAGACTCTTTAAGGAATTGCAATGTACAGTGCCTGTGGAGTATTGCTATAATCCTATCAATAATGATGTGGTATGTAAACTTGGAGAAGAAAAAATAGACCTGGAAATTCCGAAGGAATTACTTTTTGTCTCTGTTGGAAGGCATTCCGAAGAAAAAGGCTACTTACGATTGTTGAAGATTGTAGAACGCTTAATACATGAAGGTTACACATTTAAAATGTGGTTAATTGGAGATGGTCCACAACATGGTGAATTAGTTAAATATTCGCAAGAACATGGACTAGGGAAAGTGGTATTATTTATAGGAGCACAGAAGAATCCACATAAATTTACCTCTAAAGCAGATTTATTTGTATGCTCCTCGTATGCAGAAGGTTTTAGCACCGCTTGTTCAGAGGCTATAATGTTGGGGATTCCTGTCCTGACGACCTCTGTAAGTGGTGGAAAAGAGATTATTGATACTGCAAAGAGTGGCATGTTAGTTGGAATGAGTGACGAAGACCTATATAAGGGAATGAAGTATGTTATTGAAAATCAAAAAAAGGTTGACGAATGGAAAGAGATGCTGGTGCATACAAAACATAAATTTTCTGCTTCTGAGAGAATTTCCAGGTTACTTGCTGTCTTGGAATTATCGAAAAATAGGTAAGAATGGATAAGATGGATGCTTAAGGGACTCCTTTATTTGGCCTGGCGGTTGTTATCGATAAATTTTTAGTCGAGAATTCATAATCTATTTTATAGTTCTTAACTAAAAAACTTATCACATAGAAATAGCAGATACAGGTTATCGGATATTGACACACCCTATAATAAAGTCATTGGATTATGTTGAGAGGGCTGTAGAGCAGGAGGTCGAAACATTGATTAAAGAGAAGTGTATGGATGAACAGTTGTTTTTGACAATAGATAATAAATCAGAAGGACAGGCACCGCGTTCTGCCATTATCCTTGCTGCAGGGTTCGGTCTAAGAATGATTCCGATAAATATTGAAAGACCGAAAGCCTTATTGTCCATCAATGGTGAAAGGGTTATTGAACGCCTTATCAGACAATTACAAGAAGCGGGAGTGGAGTCTATAACAGTTGTTGTAGGCTACATGAAAGATGAGTTAACATACTTAAAGGAGAAGTATGATGTCACCTTGGTAGAAAATGCAGATTATTGTGATAGTAATAATTTGTACTCTCTTTTCTTGGTCTCAGAGAAAATTTCTAATACTTTTATTCTACCTAGTGATATTTGGTGTAGAACAAATCCTTTTCTATCGGATGAAACAGACTCTTACTATATGATCTATGAGGATGAGAAGAAACATAAGAAAGAATACTGGAATGCCATGACTGGTATTGCGTATGTTAATCATAAAGATGGGGTCAAACTCAGACAATTACTGCATGCTATAGCAGAGAGTGAGTTGGTGAAAACGGCATTTTGGGAAGAAGCTCTTTATGATAATCAGTCATTATGGATTCGCCCTAAAATTGTCTCCTTAGATAGTATTAGGCAAATCAATACTTTTGAGGATTTAAGGGAGTTAGATAGTCATTCAGAGCATTTACAGTCCGATGCTATTGATATTATCTGTCAAACTTTGCAGGTGGAAATAAAAGATATCAGTGAAATAACTGCTTTGAAAAAAGGAATGACTAACCGTTCCTTTCTATTTTCTTGCAGAAACAAAAAGTATATCATGCGCATTCCCGGAGAAGGAACAGATTTATTGATAAATCGGCAACAGGAGTTCTCTGTCTATCAATCTCTGGGTGGCACTAATATATGTGATGAAATTATTTATATCAATCCAGAGAAAGGCTACAAAATTACGAAATTTATTGAAAATGCAAGAAGTTGTGATTTGAATAATCGTATGGACGTAGAGAAGTGCATGTCAAAGTTGCGAGAATTTCATACATTAGAACTTCAGGTCAATCATGATTTTGATATTTTTGAGCAAATTAATTTTTATGAAACTTTATTAGATGGAACTAAATCTATATACAGTGATTATGAACAGACTAAAAAACGTGTCTTCAGTCTTGCGACCTATATTGATAAACACACAGATAGAAAAGTCTTAACTCATATTGATGCTGTTCCAGATAATTTTTTGATTTACTCTGAAGATGGAGCAGAAGAGATTCGTTTGATTGATTGGGAATATGCAGGTATGCAAGATCCACATGTAGATATAGCCATGTTTTGCATATATTCTCTTTATAATAAGGAGCAAATTGATGAGTTGATAGATATTTATTTCAGGGGTTGCTGTCCTACAGGAATTCGTATCAAGATATATTGCTATATAGCTACTTGTGGCTTACTTTGGAGTAACTGGTGTGAATATAAGCGAAGTTTGGGGGTTGATTTTGGTGAGTATGCCGCTAGTCAATATAAATATGCTAAAGAATTTAGTTTATTTTTGGAGAACCATAGTATCGTGGAGGGAGTATGATATCCGAAGTAAAAGGGACAGTTCAAGGTTTACTGTCCGGTATGTTTTGGGGATTAGATACCGCTTTAAACGGGTTTGTTTTAACTTTAGCCCCCTTTATTTTTACAGATAATCGGCTTGTTTCGGGAGCGCTTCTTTTAGCATTTTTCCATGATTTCATTTCTGCATTATTGCTGACTGTAGGAATGGGGGTTAGAGGGGAACTAAAAGGGCTTGTAAGTTTGTTGAAGAAGAGAAGTGCTCGTTTTGTTATACTAGCTGCTTTATTTGCTGGCCCGTTAGGGATGCGTACCTATCTGATAGCTGTTGATTTAATTGGTTCGAGTTTAACAGCGACTATTTCTGCGATGTATCCAGCTGTAGCTGCTGTTTTAGGTGCAATTTTCCTAAAGGACTATTTAAACAAGAGAGGTTGGTTTGGCTTAGCTCTGATTATCTTAGCAGTTATTATTTTAGGCTACACCAATTTCTCATCCTTTAATAGTCTTTTTTGGGGTATTTTGGCTGCTTTACTCTGCGTATTTGGTTGGGCTTCAGAAAGTGTAATCACTGCCTATGGGATGAAAGAGGATATTTCACCCAAACAAGCCTTACTAATTCGTCAATGGACTTCCAGTCTAGCATATTTAATGTTCATGTCTTTTGAAGGGCAGATAGTATATAGTTTATGTCAAGTTGTGACATCGGCAAGTATGGTACTGCTTGTTGTCTTAGCTGCTATTGGTACCTTATCTTACCTTTGCTACTATTCGGCTATTGACAGGATTGGTCCTGTCAAAGCTACAGGGCTTAATGTTACCTATTCCATTTGGACAGTTATTTTTTCTATCTTTTTATTAGGTGGATTTATGGATATTAGACTAATTATCTGTGGATTCTTAATTATTGTCGGATCCTCACTTGTTATAAAAAGCTAGTTGTAGAAAGGAATAAATATGCGCGCAATAATTTTGGCAGCTGGAATGGGGACACGACTTCGTCCCTTAACACTGACAACCCCCAAGTCGTTAATCAAGATAGGGGGAGAAACACTTATTGAAAGACAAATTAAATTTTTGAGAGAGGCTTGTATTGATGAAATTGTGGTAGTCACGGGGTATCTTGCTGAGAAATTTCAATTTCTCGTGGACAAGTATGGTGTAAAGTTGGTATACAATGACAAATATGATGTTTATAATAATTTTTATACTATGTATTTAGTTCGTGAATATCTTAGTGATGCTTATGTTATTGATGCTGACAACTATCTTCATGAGAACTTTTTGAAAAATAAAATAAGCAACTCTACCTATTTTAGTGCTTATAAGACTAATTTTAAGGACGAATGGCTTTTAAAATGTAATTCTGATAATCTGGTCGAAGAAATTATAATAGCAAGCGGACATGGTTTTATTCTGTCTGGTGTTTCTTTTTGGACAAAAGAGGCGGGTGCAACGCTCCGCGAGATTTTGGAAGAGGAAATCAACAAAGAAGGTTTTGGTGATTTATATTGGGATAATCTAGTTAAAGACAATATTTCAAAAATTAAGGTAGTCAAGCAAGAAATTTCTAGTACGGCTAGTTTTGAAATTGATGATCTTAATGATTTGGAAAAATTAGAAAACTTCCTTTCAACGATTGAAAGGAACCATCCCATAACAAAGTAACTGCCCCATAACAAGGTACCTATCCCCCTCTCCCAGTATACTGTTATAAAAAACGGCTCTTTGTGGCTCTTTGTCAACTGTAGTGGGTAGATGAAAAGCTAAGACCTAGAGAGGACGAAATCGTTCTCTCTTTTTTATCTCTTTCTTATGGCTCTTTGTCAACTGTAGTGGGTAGATGAAAATCTAACACCTTGAGAGGACGAACTTCGTTCTCTCTTTCTTTATGTTTAAAGCAATCGAAATCCGTTTTTTAAAGTTTTCATCTTCCTGAAACCAAAGGCATTTCTCTTAATGACTTTGATGAGATTATTGGTAGCTTCCAGTTTGGCGTTGGAATAAGGCAATTCCATGGCATTCAAAACCTTGTCTTTATCTTTTAGAAATGTCTTATACTTAACAAAAATCAAAAATAGCGTTATAATGGTATTATGACAAAAGAACTTACCCAAACACAAGTCGAAGAATTAAAGCAAGCACTTAAAGATAAAAATAATGCTCCGCATCATAGAAAAATAC
>NZ_JAOTGL010000020.1:0-32992 GCF_044427045.1 Streptococcus sp. 2022WUSS135 | reverse complement strand
AGAATATAGATATTCAATTTTGAGTTGACAAGACTCAGTAGTTAAGTGACGATAGCCTAGGAGATACACCTGTACCCATGCCGAACACAGCAGTTAAGCCCTAGAACGCCTGAAGTAGTTGGGGGTTGCCCCCTGTTAGATACGGTAGTCGCTTAGCAAATTGGGAGTTTAGCTCAGCTGGGAGAGCATCTGCCTTACAAGCAGAGGGTCAGCGGTTCGATCCCGTTAACTCCCATATCATGTTACTAAAAGCGTTAAGAAATCCGTATGGAAATAGGAAACTGACGCAGAGTCAATGACTCTAGGAAGTTTATCTTTTTCACTAGGATTTTAGCTTGAGTACAGATAGGTCCCGTAGTGTAGCGGTTATCACGTCGCCCTGTCACGGCGAAGATCGCGGGTTCGATTCCCGTCGGGACCGTTCGAGATGTCTAGTAGACATTTTGAAGTTTGTATGAAGTAAGCATAGCTTACGTCTTCTTAGAAAAGAGACAAGACTCGTTAGCTCAGTTGGTAGAGCAATTGACTTTTAATCAATGGGTCGCTGGTTCGAGCCCAGCACGAGTCATATGCGGGTTTGGCGGAATTGGCAGACGCACCAGATTTAGGATCTGGCGCTTTCGGGCGTGGGGGTTCAAGTCCCTTAACCCGCATAGAATAGAAATAGGCCGGCTTAGCTCAGTTGGTAGAGCATCTGATTTGTAATCAGAGGGTCGCGTGTTCAAGTCATGTAGCCGGCATTAGGAAAGATTGCGAACGTAGTTCAGTGGTAGAACACCACCTTGCCAAGGTGGGGGTCGCGGGTTCGAATCCCGTCGTTCGCTTTGAGAGGCCGGGGTGGCGGAACTGGCAGACGCACAGGACTTAAAATCCTGCGATGGCAACATCGTACCGGTTCGATTCCGGTCCTCGGCATGAAGCTTATAATAGTTAGCACCCTTAGCTCAACTGGATAGAGTACCTGACTACGAATCAGGCGGTTAGAGGTTCGAATCCTCTAGGGTGCATCACTCGCTTAATGGAGACGTTAGGGGAGCTTTATTTTTAATAGTATCGGGAAGTAGCTCAGCTTGGTAGAGTACTTGGTTTGGGACCAAGGTGTCGCAGGTTCGAATCCTGTCTTCCCGATTATTGGGCTCTTTGTCAACTGTAGTGGGTAGATGAAAAGCTAAGACCTAGAGAGGACGAACTTCGTTCTCTCTTTCTTTATCTCTTTCCTATTTTCAGGAGATAAGCTGAAAAGGGCTATTCCCAGCCCTTTTCACTGTTCAAAGCATCAAAATCGGTTTTTATAGTTTTCATCTTCCTGAATCCAAAGGTATTTCTTTTAATGACTTTGATGAGATTATTGGTAGCTTCCAGTATGGCGTTTGAAAATGTGAGTTTTGTTGTTTTTCAGTGTAGGTCATAGGGGACTTTTTTCTACACTCAAAAAGGCTCTGTATGACCAGAGTGGGTTTACCCGTCATAGTCTTACAGTGCCTTTCATTTTTTGCTTAGTTTAACAACCGCCTCGGTCCGTGCTGTGTGGGGAAACATGTCGACAGATTGAATGTATTCTACCTTGTAGGCTTTGCTTAGCTCAACAAGGTCCCTTGCAAGAGTGGAGACGTTGCAGGATACGTAAACCATTTTAGCTGGTTTGTAATCCAAAATGGTTTTGAGGAGCTTTTCATCGAGTCCAGTTCGTGGAGGATCAACTACCAAGGCCTCGGCCCTGTAGCCTTCTTGGTACCACTTTGGAATGATTTCTTCTGCTTTACCTGCTTCATAGTGGGTATTGGATAGTCCCATTCGCTTAGCGTTTGCTTTAGCATCCTCGATGGCTTCTGGAATAATGTCCATACCTCGAACAGATTTGACCTTTTTTGCAAAGGCGAAGCCGATTGTGCCCACGCCACAGTAGGCATCAATCAAGTCTTCATCTCCTGAAATATCCAAAGCCTTGACGGCCTCGCCGTAGAGAATTTCTGTTTGTTGGGGATTTAGTTGGTAAAATGCCCGTGGAGATAGTGAAAATTCGTAATCTAAAACAGCCTCATCGATAGCTTGTTCTCCCCATAAAATTTCTGTTTTTTCACCATAAATATCACTCGTTTTCTGTCTATTCCAGTTTAGAGCAATAGTGATTATACTTGGAAATTGACTGGTGAGTTCATCAATTAATTTAGTAAGATTAACCTGACAAGAGGTGATAAAGATCACTTGAACTTGGCCTGTTTTTCGAGCCTTGCGGACCATAACCGTGCGGATTCCATGTTGCTTGCGCTCATTGTAAATAGGAATACGGTGCTTGGTGAGTAGCTTTGCGATTCCGTTGATAATCTCTTGTGTTTCGGCATCTTGGACGTAACAATTCGTAATTCCAATCAAGCGATGGGAATTTTCTGCATAGAGACCGGCCTTGACTTGATCTTTGAAAGATCGAGTCTGGAACTGTAATTTGGCACGATAGTGACTAGGCTTATCCATACCGATTGTTGGATAAATAGTGTAGTTTTCGTAGCCAGCTGGTTTGAACTTTTTTAGGGCCTGCTGCAAGAGATCTTGTTTGAAGTCTAATTGTTTATCATAGCGGAGGTGCATGATTTGACAACCACCACAGGCTTGATAGATGTCACAGGCAGGCTTGACACGGAATTTTGATTCCTTGTTGATTTTTAACAATTTTGCTTCAACGAAATTTCGTTTGACTGAGGTAATTTGACAAAAAATTTCTTCCCCCTTAAGGGCACCAGGGACAAAGACTAGCGTTTTTTGATAAAATCCGATGCCTTCTCCGTTGATGCCCATTCGTTTGATTTTTAAGGGGATTCGTTGGTTTACTTGTAGATTCATATTATTATTTTACCGAAAAATCCTGTATAATGAAAGAATGAGAATTACAAAAATTGAAAAGAAGAAACATCTTTATTTACTTGAAGTGGATGGTCAGGATAGTTTGTATATTACGGAAGACACAATTGTTCGCTTCATGCTTAGTAAGGGAAAGGAAATCACGGAGCAGGAGTTTCGTGAGCTTCGCGATTTTGCTCAGTTTTCTTATGGGAAAAATCTAGCACTTTATTACCTTTCCTTCAAGCAACGTACCAAAAAAGAAGTTAGTGATTATCTAAAAAAATATGAAATTGAAGAAAACAATATTGTCAAGATTGTGACGGTATTAGAAGAGGAAAAATGGCTGGACGATGGGAATTATGTTGATAGCTATGTTCGTCAGAATGCTCTAAATGGAGATAAGGGACCAGCTATGATTCGTCAGAAGTTGATGCAGAAAGGAATTCCTAAACCGCTGATTGATAAAAGGCTGGCTGAGGAAGATTTTTCAGAGCTTGCTGGGAAGATTGGGGAGAAATTGGTGGGTAGATACCAAAGAAAGTTGCCTCTTCGAGCTTTGCAAGATAAAGTTGTACAGGGATTGATGGGCAAGGGTTTTTCTTATGAGACGGCCAAACAAAGCCTGGGTCAGTTGGAACTTGTGGCTGATGAGGAAAATGAAGATGATTTAATCGCCAAGGAATTGGATAAGCAGTATAGAAAATATAGTCGTAAATATGAAGGCTATGAATTGAAGCAAAGGTTGATACAGGCTTTAGCTCGAAGGGGTTATGACTTTGATCGGATTCAGACTGTCCTTCGTGATTATCTGTGAAAAAATTTAGCCTAGGTTAGAAAAATATGATATAATAGTCAAGATAAATTGTAATTGTAGAAAGTTGGTAACAAAGTGAAATTACCAAAGGAAGGCGACTTTATTACAATTCAAAGTTATAAGCATGACGGTGAAATTCATCGCACTTGGCGTGACACCATGGTATTAAAAACAACGGAAAATGCTATTATTGGAGTCAATAATCATACCTTAGTGACTGAAAATGATGGTAGGCGTTGGGTAACAAGAGAACCAGCAATCGTTTATTTTCATAAAAAATACTGGTTCAATATCATTGCAATGATTCGTGAAAACGGAGTTTCCTATTATTGTAACCTTGCTAGTCCATATGTTCTTGACAATGAGGCACTCAAATACATTGATTATGACCTAGATGTTAAGGTCTTTGCTGATGGTGAAAAGAGACTGCTGGACGTGGATGAATATGAGCGTCATCGTAAGGCGATGAAGTATTCGGATGATATTGATTTTATTTTGAAGGAAAATGTCAAGATACTGGTTGATTGGATTAATAACCAGCGTGGACCATTCTCTCCAGCCTACGTTAATATCTGGTACAAACGCTATTTAGAACTGAGAAGTAGATAAAGTTAGAAAAGAAAATCCTGTTTTACAGGCTTTTTTCTTATTGTAAAGGAGGGGCTTATGGCCTTTGAGCAAACAAATGGGCGCTATGCAAGTTTTGGAGTTGTGACCTCGCTTCCCGGGGAAGTGATTGATAGTTTCTGGTATGTTATTGATCACTACTTAAAAGGAGTTATTCCTTTGAAAAATGTAATCCGTTTTTCTATCAAAAATCGTCGTGGTAAGATGACGCTGGTCTTTTCGCAGGAAGGTTATAAAAATGTACTGGCTGTAGATTTAGATAGTCGTTTTGATCCTTTTTATCCCTCAACAATCTTGGTAATGGACAAGCAGGGAAAAGAGACCATTACTTTGCCAGACGAGGTAACCTTGCTTTAGCTTGAAGAGATGGTATTTTATCACCCAAGATGTTGTTAATATATGAAATTTGGTGTAAAATAGATTTGTAAGCTTATGTGGGTTAGAAAGGAGGAGTCTATGGTTAGTCAAACTGTTGAAAAACCTCTCTATTTGCAGTTGGTTGATGAATTGGAAGTTGCAATTCGTGAGAGGATGGCTCCGAATGACAAGTTATTTTCAGAGCGTGAGTTGACACAGGTTTATGGTGTCAGTCGTATTACAGTTCGTTTGGCTTTGCAAGAATTGGAAAAACGTGGCTTAGTCTATAAGAAGCATGGTAAGGGAACCTATGTATCTGAGATTTCAGATACTGCAGTTGATTTGTCTCAGGCCTATAGTTTTACTGAGCAAATGAAAAAAATTGGGAAAGTACCGAGGACATCTATTTTATCCTTTGAATTGGTTAAGGCGTCGGACTATATTGCGCAACATCTACAACTTAGTCAGGGTGAGGAAGTGTTTGAAGTTGAACGTTTGAGACTTGCCGATGAGATTCCGATGATGCTGGAAAGGACATATGTTCCTGCCTCGCTATTTCCTGGATTAGCTGCTCAGCGAATGAAGTCAACTCCCTTGTATGAAATTTTTTCAGAGGATTATCATCAGGTGATTCGTTTGGCAGAAGAAGAGTTCTATGCAAGTATTGCTTTGGATAATGAAGCTAAGATACTCGGAATTCCAAGCAATAGTCCAGTGCTTCATTTGGTAAGAAAAACCTATAATGATAAGAATAGAATTATCGAGTTTACGTTTAGTATTGCTAGAGCGGACCAGTTTCGTTACAAGATTACCCATCAACGGGGATATTAGAATTAATACTCTTCGAAAATCAAAATTATTCGTTGTCAAGAGCCTTGATGAAATCCAGTTCTATCTTCGGCTTTATTTCCTAGGCTACTTTTGATTGTTATTGGATATGAAAAAAACGCGGACGTTAGTCTGCGTTTTTTTAGCGATGATTGGCTGTAATTTCAAATTTGTAATACTTCCAGTGTTTGTAAGTTTCAGTATATTCCATCACTTCACCGCTAGTACTGTTAGTAGTTGTTTTGTTTTGTAGTACAGCTGGTTCAGTCGCTTTTAATTTCAAATGAGTGGCAACCTCTTTTGGACATGGGCTGACAATTTCATTCGTTTCTACAAATGGTTCCTCGGACATGTGGATATTGTAGTCCAGTTTGAAGCGTTGATAGATTGATTGATAGTGCTCGAGTGGAGCATCTGGATTCTGGATATATCGTTGAGGGATGTATGAATTGTGGAAGATGTATGGAGTGTCTTCTGCTGCGCGGACGCGTACAATTTTATAATAAAACTCATTCTTGTCAAGATTTAGTTTTTCAAGGATATCGGGTTTATTGCCTTTTTCGCACGAGAGAACAGTAACCTTATCCTTATCCATAGGAAAAATCTCAATATCAGAAAATTCTACAAGACGCCCTTTGCGTGAACGAGATACAAAGGTTCCTTTACCTTGTTGGCGAACGAGGTAGCCGTCTTTAACTAGTTCGTTTACTGCACGGATAACGGTAATGGAGCTAACATTAAATAGTTTTGTTAATTCAGATTCTGTGTAAAATTTGTCGCCATTTTCAAATTTGCCAGAAACAATCTGTTGGCGTAAGTCGTTTTGTATAAGTTGGTACTTCGGTATTTTCATACTTATTTCCTTCCTTTCCACAGCTTATTATACTAAATTAGTTGATGAAAATCAAAAAATATAGCTAAAATACCCACAAAAATATACTTTTTCACTTTATAAAAATGGTAAAAAATTTTTTAAAAAGTACTGGACATAACCACAAAGAAGTGTTAGTATATTAATAGAAAGGTAAGCGGTTGCATCGGAGGAAGAAATGAAAGAATTTTATATTGGAGACCAATTTTATTTGAACGGTGAACCCTTTAAGATTTTATCAGGAGCGATTCATTATTTTCGTGTCCATCCTGATGATTGGTACCATTCTTTGTATAACTTAAAGGCCCTTGGTTTTAATACGGTTGAAACTTATGTCCCTTGGAATATGCATGAGCCTCGAAAGGGTGAATTTTGTTACGAGGGTATATTGGATATTGAGCGATTTTTGAAATTGGCTCAAGAATTAGGGCTTTATGCAATTGTACGTCCTTCCCCCTATATTTGTGCTGAGTGGGAATGGGGTGGTCTCCCTGCTTGGTTGATGAAGGAAGAGCTTAGAGTACGTTCGAGTGATTCGGTGTACTTGCAGCACTTAGATGAATATTACGCTTCTCTTATTCCTAAATTGGCCAAGCTCCAACTCGCACAGGGTGGGAATGTACTTATGTTCCAAGTGGAAAATGAGTATGGCTCTTATGGTGAGGAGAAGGAGTATCTAAGATCGGTGGCTGGCTTGATGCGTAAACATGGTCTAACTGCTCCCTTGTTTACCTCGGACGGTTCTTGGCGAGCAACATTACGTGCAGGAACACTGATAGAGGATGATGTATTTGTAACAGGAAACTTTGGTTCTAAAGCTAGAGAGAATTTTGCAAATATGACGGCATTCTTTAATGAACATCAGAAGAATTGGCCACTCATGTGTATGGAATTTTGGGATGGTTGGTTCAATCGTTGGGGCGATGAAATTATTCGTAGAGAGCCGGAGGAAATGGTTGATTCGGTTATGGAATGTATCGAATTGGGCTCCTTGAATCTGTACATGTTCCATGGTGGAACAAATTTTGGTTTCATGAATGGTTGCTCTGCTCGTGGTCAAATTGATTTGCCTCAGGTAACTTCTTATGATTATGATGCTATATTGGATGAAGCTGGAAATCCTACTAAGAAGTTTTATCTTTTGCAACAACGTTTGAAAGAAGTCTATCCTGAATTAGAGTATGCAGAACCGCTTGTAAAAGAGGCAAAAGCTTTTTCAGATGTGTCGCTTCATGGTAAGGTGAGTTTATTTGCTACTCTAGAAAATGTAAGCGATTGCGTGAAAGGGTTTTATCCTAAGAATATGGAAGAACTTGATCAGTCAACAGGTTATATTTTATATAGAACAGAGCTGGAGCGGGATAAGACAGAAGCGGAACGTTTCCGAGTGGTTGATGCGCGTGACCGTATCCAAATTTATGCAGATGGAAAATTCGTTGCAACTCAGTATCAGACTGAGATTGGTGACGATGTTGAATTGGATTTTAAAGATGACAAGCTAAAATTAGATATTTTGGTAGAAAATATGGGACGTGTCAACTATGGGCACAAACTAACGGCTCCTACCCAGTCTAAAGGGCTTGGTCGAGGTGCGATGGCTGATTTACATTTTATTGGTCATTGGGAAACCTATCCTTTGCATCTTGAGTCAGTTGAGGACTTGGATTTTAGTAAGGGCTGGGAGGAAGGTCAAGCTGCTTTCTATCGTTATCAGTTTGAACTGGATGAACTTGCGGATACTTACTTAGACATGACAGGTTTTGGTAAGGGAGTTGTTTTCGTTAATAATGTAAATATTGGACGTTTTTGGGAAAAAGGGCCAATCCTCTATCTCTATATTCCAAAAGGATACTTAAAGAAAGGAGCGAATGAAATAATTGTCTTCGAGACAGAAGGAAAATATAGAGAGAAGATTCATTTTTCACAAAGACCCGTTATAAAAGACTTGTAGAAATTTTAATCGGTTTCTGCCTAAAAGATTTATGAAGAAAAGGAGAACACTGTATGGCAATTATTGCTACGCGTATTGATGGTCGTTTGATCCACGGTCAGGTTGCTAACTTATGGACGACGAAATTGAACATCGGTCGTATCATGGTTATCGATGATGCTGTTGCTCAAAATGACATTGAAAAACAAGGACTGAAATTAGCATGTCCTCCAGGCGTAAAATTATCGATTTTACCGATTGAAAAGGCTGCTAATAATATTAAGGAGGGCAAGTATGATAGTCAACGTCTCTTGATTGTTGCTCGTCGTCCAGAAAACTTCCTTCGCTTGGTAGAGTATGGGGTTGAGCTCCCTGAGTTGAACGTAGGGAATATGTCTCAAACTCCGGAAACTCGTTCTGTAACTCGTTCTATTAACGTTGTAGATAAGGATATTGCAGATTTTGATGCCTTGGCGGCTAAGGGTGTAAAATTATTTGCACAAATGGTACCTGGCGATTCACCAAAAGACTTTATGCCATTATTGGATAAGGTTAGATAACATTTGGATATTTTTGAAAAATTTAAAGGAGGATCACTATTATGCAATGGTGGCAAATATTACTTCTAACGCTCTACTCTGCTTACCAGATTTGTGACGAGCTGACAATTGTATCGTCAGCAGGTTCACCAGTCTTTGCAGGGTTTATCACTGGTTTAATCATGGGCGATATGACAACAGGTTTGGCAATTGGTGCCAGCTTGCAGTTGATGGTGCTTGGTGTAGGTACATTTGGTGGTGCGTCACGTATTGATGCAACATCTGGTGCGGTATTGGCAACAGCCTTCTCTGTATCACAAGGTATTGACCCTGAACTTGCAGTAGCTACTATCGCAGTTCCAGTAGCAGCACTTCTTGTTTATACAGATATTGCTGGTCGTTTCTCAACTACTTTCTTTGCACACCGTGTAGATGCGGCGATTGAACGCTTTGACTACGCTGGTATCGAACGCAACTATCTGCTTGGTGCAATTCCTTGGGCACTTTCTCGTGCATTTCCAGTTTTCCTTGCCCTTGCTTTTGGTGGTGAGTTTGTAGATGCAATGGTTAAGACTATTGAACAATACCAATGGATTGCCAACGGTTTGACGCTTGCAGCTCGTATGCTTCCAGGTCTTGGTTTTGCAATCTTGCTTCACTATCTTCCACTTAAACGTAACCTTCACTACTTGGCGGTAGGTTTCGCTCTTACAGCTATGTTGACTGTTCTTTACGGTAACGTATCAGCTTTGGGTGGTGCAGTTGCTGGTATCGTTGGCACTCTTCCTGAAGATGCAGGCGTAAGCTTTGTCAATAACTTCAAAGGTTTGTCAATGATTGGTATCGCTATTGTGGGTGCATTCCTTTCAGTGCTTCACTTCAAAAATAGCCAAAAAGTAACTGTGGTTGCTCCATCAAATTCAGAAAGTGGGGAAATTGAAGATGACGAAATCTAATTACAAATTAACAAAAGAAGATTTTAATCAAATCAACAAACGTAGCTTGTTCACTTTCCAACTTGGTTGGAACTATGAGCGGATGCAGGCATCTGGCTACCTCTACATGATTTTGCCACAATTGCGTAAAATGTATGGAGATGGTACTCCTGAGTTGAAGGAAATGATGAAATTGCATACTCAGTTCTTCAATACTTCACCATTTTTCCATACCATCATCACAGGTATTGACTTGGCACTTGAAGAAAGTGACGGTGTGGCTTCTAAAGATGCGGTTAACGGTATCAAGACTGGTTTGATGGGACCATTTGCCCCAATTGGTGACTCAATCTTTGGTTCATTGGTACCAGCTATCATGGGTACTGTTGCAGCGACTATGGCGGCTCAAGGTCAGCCTTGGGGTATCTTCCTTTGGGTAGCAGTAGCAGTGGTTTATGACATCTTCCGTTGGAAACAGTTGGAAGTTGCCTACAAAGAAGGTACTAAGTTGATTACAACCATGCGCGATCGCTTGACAGCTCTTGTTGATGCTGCTTCAGTCATGGGTGTCTTCATGATGGGTGCCTTGATTGCAACTATGATTAACTTTGAAGTGACTTGGGCTCCAACTGTAGGTGAGAAAGTGATTGACATTCAAGACTTGCTCAACACAATCTTCCCTCGCCTTGTTCCAGCTGTCTTTACAGGTTTTGTATTCTGGTTGCTCGGTCGTAAAGGTATGACCTCTACCAAGGCTATCTTAATCATCATTGCGCTTGCTCTTTGCTTGTCAGCAATCGGTCACTTCGCATTTGGTATGGCATAATGACCAGAAGTTTAGTATTAGTAAGTCATGGTATCTTCTGCGAGGAGTTGAAAAAATCTACTGAAATGATTATGGGTCCTCAAGAGGACATCTATACAGTAGCTTTATTACCAGAAGAAGGTCCAGAAGACTTCCAGAAAAAATTTGAAGAAACAATTGCTAATCTAGATGACTTTGTTGTCTTCGCAGACTTGTTGGGCGGTACACCAGCCAACGTCGTATCACGAAAATTGATTGAAGGTGGGCAGTTTGACCTCTATGCAGGTATGAACATGCCAATGGTTATCGGGTTCTTGAACGGCGCCCTGCTTGGCGAAGCTGTAGACTATGTCGAATTTGGGACAAGCAACCTAGTTCATGTCAATAGCCTATTAACAAGTGATGAAGATGACGATGAGTGAGACAGTCAGGGAAGTTGAAACAGTTTGGGGAACTGTTTCAACTGGTCACCTTGAAATGAAAGAGTGACCAAAGACAGCCTGATCCTAGAAACGGGAGAGCGAGGTAACTCCAGTGGAGTTTTTCAGCCCGAGCCTAGAAATAAGAGAGTGAGGCTAACTCAGCCGATTGTTACAGACGGATTTGATTTTCGTTAATTATAAAATGTTCTATAGTTGATAGGCTTTAAGTATCCTGAGGCTGGGCAGAAAGTCCAGCCTCGCTTCTCAGAGTTCGAGTCAACATCTCAGCGCAGTGGTTGATTGGCAGATTTGTTCGTGTTTCCCACTCCCAATCTGACCATTACGACTGTTGCGAACAAAGTTCGCTTTATCTCCAACCTCAAACTGTCTCCCAGACAGTTTGAGCTGTGCGGGGATGGGAGTGAAACAGTCTGGGGATAGACTGTTTCAGCTCAACAACTAGAAATAAAGACTTGTTGACGAACTCTTTTTAGACTAGTCGAGTTCTTTCCCACTCCCATTTGGCTTATGAGGAAAAGAAATGATTGAAGTAAAAACATTTGGTGAAAAAGCAAAACTGTATTGCTTGGAAAACAAGAATGGGATGCAGGTAACCTTGACGGATTTTGGAGCTAGAGTGGTAGAAGTGCTTCTGCCAGTAGAAGAAAATGGCGGTTTACGAAATGTCAGTTTGGCGGCTAAGTCGGATGAAGATTACCGCAAGACAGATTTGTATCCTGGTTCAACAATTATCCCAGTAGCGGGGCGTATTTCAGGTGCCCAAGCTGAGATAAAGGGAACAAGCTACCATTTCACAGAAAATGAACCTGGTAGGACTCTACACGGTGGGGTTGACACGGCAAATGAGCAGTACTGGGACGTTGAGCTAGACCATGAGAGAAATCAAGTGACCTTTGGTATGGTCCTAAAAGATGGTTTTAATGGCTTTCCTGGTGATGTGAGGGTCAAGGCTATTTATTGTTTGACGGATAAAAATGAATTGACAGTTGACTACCAGGCTGTATCGGATAAGGATACGATTTTTAATCCGACCAACCATATCTATTTCAACTTGACTGGTGATTTTCAACGGTCAGTTGCCGAGCACCGTATTAAAATTGCTGCCAATCACTATGCTCCGCTTGGGGAGGATAACCTGCCAACGGGTGTCTTAGAAGATGTGACAGGGACGCCGTTTGATTTTAGAGATTTTGCGCCTTTTGCTCAGGGATTTGATAGCCAATATCCTCAAAATGTATTGGTAAAAGGCTATGACCACCCATGGTTATTGGAAGAGGTGGATATTCCGGTAGAAGTTTTGAGTCCAGATGGGAAAATTGGACTCAGTGTCAAAACCAACCAGCCTGCGGTCGTTATTTATACATATAATTTTCCTGTTGAAGCTTTGGCCTGTTACCACGGTGTCTTTAGTTTAGAGTGTCAGGCCTTGCCGAATGCGTGCAATGTCGATGGATTTGGTTCGATTTTGTTAGAACAAGGAGAAGAATTTCTGTCTAAAACGACCTATCGTTTTACTTGGTAAAAAAATGGGGACTCTAACTGTGTTACAGTTAGGGTTTTCTTGTGTTTTCTAGAAAATATGGTATAATAAACCGGTGTGTTTCAATCGAAGCAGGCGAAAGAGGAAAATAATGACAAAAGAACAAGAATTTTTAAAAGAATTTGAAGCTTGGGTCAACACTCAGGTCATGGTAAACGAAATGGCGGTTGAAGAAAGTCGTCGTGTCTTGGAAGAAGACAAAGATGAGCGTGCAGCGGATGCTTATATTCGTTATGAGAGCAAGCTGGATGCCTATCGATTCATTCAAGGGAAATTTGCCAACTACCATGCTGGCAAAGGTTTTCATGATTTACCAGATGAGTTGTTTGGTCAAAGGCATTATTAATCAGACAGGAGAGAGATGAAAAATGGCAAAGAAAAAAGTAAATCGAAAAAAACAATTGAAAAAACAATTAGCAGACTTGAAACGTGCAGGTCGTGTAGGTCTTGAAAGAGCAGCAGAGGTAGTAGAGACAGTTGCTCACAAGGCTGAGGCTGTAGTAGAGCATGCTGTTGAACAAGTGAAAGAAGCTGTTGCAGAGGTGACTTCTTCAGCGACTTCATTGGAAGACTTTTTGGCACTTCCTGAGTTGGAAGGCATTGCGGCAGCACGTTTGGAAACCTTTTACGAAGCAGGTATTCAATCTGTGGCTGATTTTGCAAACCATACAGAAAAAGAGCTCTTGGCTCTTAAAGGCATTGGTCCTGCAACTATCAAGCAATTGAAAGAAAAAGGGATTGAGTTGAAAGCTTAAATCCCTTGCTTTTCAAGGTGCAATTTGTTACAATAAAGCCAATCAGAGGTGTTTTGAGCCCCATTTGTCACAGGAAGCGGTGGTACTGAGAAATCCGCACAAATGTCAAAACTGGTTGCTGATGATGTGAATCGAATAAGCAAAGTGCAGATAATCTATCTGAACAAGGGTGGTACCGCGGAATAACTTCGTCCCTGTCTAGCAAGTCTAGGCAGGGATTTTCATTTGGAGAGGAGAAATATGCTACATCATGTTGAAATTTACGTTTCTGACTTGGAAACTTCGCGTGCATTTTACGACTTTCTCCTGACCAAGCTGGGCTATTCGCTCTATCAGGAGTGGGAGGAAGGCCTATCTTATAAAAAAGCAGAGCAGTACCTTGTCTTTGTCCAAACGCCACAGGATTTCCTAGAGGCAGGTTATCACCGGTGCCGTACAGGTCTCAATCATCTAGCCTTTCATGCGGGAACACCTGATGATGTTGACCAATGGCGGAAGGAATTTTTGACCAGACGAGTCAAACTGCTCTACGACGACCGCTATCCACATGCAGGAGGACCAGACCACTATGCACTCTATTTGGAAGATCCGGACGGGATTAAGATAGAGTTGGTGGGGGAGGCAAGATGAATCTAATTATTATTGGAGCACAAGCTTCTGGCAAGATGACCGTTGGGCAGGAAGTTGAGAAATTAACTGATTTGGTTTTGTTTCATAATCATGAATCAATCGATTTCGTAACAAAATTTTTTCCAATGTCTGACGAAGCGAGAGAACTTATTAATGATATTCGTATGAAGTTTTTTGAAACCTCTGCGAAAACTGATTTGGGTTTGATTTTTACAGTTGTTATTGACTTTAATGATCCAGCAGATATTTCTTTTTTAGAGAATATTCAAGAGATTTATCACAGTAGGAATCAAGCTGTTCTATTTATTGAATTGGAAACAGAGCTGCAAGAACGTTTAAGAAGAAATGTGACCGAAAATCGTTTGCAACATAAACCTTGGAAAAGAAATATTGAGTGGTCTGAAAAAGATATTTTAGATACAATGAAGTTTGCAAACTTTAATCCAGAATTTGCGCCGAAGCAACTTGACCATTATCTCAAAATTAATAATACCCATCTTTCTGCCAAAGACGTAGCTCAACTGATTATCCAAAAAATGGAAGAACTTGAGCAAGAACAAACGAAATAGCCAGCCCAAAGGACTGACTATTTCTAGGAGATTATATGAAAAAGAATTGGGCTATTTATAGCTTGAGGATAGTATAAGCCAATTTTCTTAAAGAATACTAAAGGAGAAAAATAATGTCAAAAGAATTATCACCAAAATACAATCCAGCCGAGGTTGAGGCTGGTCGTTACCAAACTTGGTTGGACCAAGATGTCTTTAAGCCGTCAGGCGATGCGGCGGCAAAGCCTTATTCTATCGTCATTCCGCCGCCAAACGTAACTGGTAAGTTGCACTTGGGACACGCTTGGGATACCACCCTTCAAGACATCATCATCCGTCAAAAACGCATGCAGGGCTTTGACACCCTCTGGCTTCCAGGTATGGACCATGCGGGGATTGCCACACAGGCTAAAGTTGAGGAGCGCTTGCGGGAGCAAGGCGTGACCCGTTATGACTTGGGTCGTGAAAAATTCCTTGAAAAAGTCTGGGAATGGAAGGATGAGTATGCAGCGACCATCCGTGAGCAGTGGGGCAAGTTGGGTCTGTCTTTGGACTACCAACGTGACCGCTTCACGCTGGATGAAGGCTTGTCGAAAGCTGTTCGCAAGGTCTTTGTAGAACTCTATAAAAAAGGCTGGATTTACCGTGGCGAATTTATCATCAACTGGGACCCAGCAGCTCGCACAGCCCTTTCTGATATTGAAGTTATTCACAAGGATGTAGAAGGTGCTTTTTACCACATGAATTACATGTTGGAAGACGGCTCTCGTGCTCTTCAAGTTGCGACAACCCGTCCTGAAACCATGTTCGGTGACGTTGCGGTGGCGGTTAACCCAGAAGACCCACGTTACAAGGACTTGATTGGCAAAAACGTTATCCTGCCAATCGTCAACAAGCCAATCCCAATCGTTGCCGATGAACACGCAGACCCAGAATTTGGTACGGGGGTTGTGAAAATCACACCTGCCCACGATCCGAATGACTTCCTCGTTGGACAACGCCACAATCTGCCACAAGTCAACGTTATGAACGACGACGGTACTATGAACGAGTTGGCAGGCGAATTTGCAGGTATGGACCGCTTTGAAGCCCGTAAAGCAACGGTTGCTAAGTTGCAAGAACTGGGTGCCCTTGTTGAAATTGAAAACCGTGTGCATTCTGTCGGTCACTCGGAGCGTACAGGTGTGGTGGTTGAGCCACGCTTGTCAACCCAGTGGTTTGTTAAAATGGACCAATTGGCTAAGAATGCCATTGCTAACCAAGACACAGCTGATAAGGTAGGATTTTACCCACCACGTTTCAACGATACCTTCCTACAATGGATGGAAAATGTACACGACTGGGTTATCTCGCGTCAGCTTTGGTGGGGGCATCAGATTCCAGCATGGTATAACGAATCTGGCGAAATGTACGTCGGAGAAGAGGCTCCAACAGGTGACGGTTGGGTACAGGATGAGGATGTTCTAGACACCTGGTTCAGCTCTGCCCTTTGGCCATTCTCAACCATGGGCTGGCCTGATGAAAACGCGGCGGACTTTCAGCGTTACTTCCCAACTTCAACCTTGGTAACGGGCTACGACATCATCTTCTTCTGGGTGTCGCGGATGATTTTCCAATCGCTTGAGTTCACAGGCCGTCAGCCATTCAAGAACGTGTTGATTCACGGTTTGATCCGTGATGAAGAAGGTCGCAAGATGTCCAAGTCGCTTGGAAATGGTATCGACCCAATGGATGTCATCGAGAAATACGGTGCGGACGCTTTGCGTTGGTTCCTGTCAAACGGCTCTGCCCCTGGCCAAGATGTTCGCTTCTCTTATGAGAAAATGGATGCTTCTTGGAACTTCATCAACAAGATTTGGAACATTTCCCGCTATATCCTCATGAACAATGAAGGGTTGACCTTGGATGTGGCACGTGAGAATGTTGCCAAGGTGGCAGCTGGTGAGGCTGGCAACGTGACGGACCGCTGGATTCTCCACAACCTCAACGAAACCATTGCCAAGGTCACTGAAAACTTCGACAAGTTCGAGTTTGGTGTGGCTGGTCACATCCTCTACAACTTCATCTGGGAAGAGTTCGCCAACTGGTATGTCGAGCTGACCAAGGAAGTGCTCTACAGCGATAACGAGGCTGAGAAAGTCATGACTCGCTCTGTCCTTCTCTACACGCTGGACCAAATCCTTCGCCTCCTCCACCCAATCATGCCGTTTGTGACGGAAGAGATCTTCGCCCAGTACGCAGAAGGCTCAATCGTGGTGGCGGCCTACCCTGTTGTCAATCCAGCCTTTGACAATGCGGAAGCCCACAAGGGAGTGGAAAGCCTCAAGGATCTGATTCGTTCGGTGCGAAATAGCAGAGCAGAAGTGAATGTTGCTCCTTCTAAGCCGATTACTATCTTGATTAAGACGGCGGATGCTGAACTTGAAACCTTCTTCAAGGCAAATGAAAACTACATCCGACGCTTTACAAATCCAGAACATCTGGAAATCAGCTCAAGCATGGCTGCACCAGAATTAGCCATGTCAGCCGTTATCACCGGTGCTGAAATCTTCTTGCCACTCGCCGACCTCCTCAACGTAGAAGAAGAGTTAGCTCGTCTAGACAAAGAACTCGCAAAGTGGCAAAAAGAACTAGACATGGTCGGCAAAAAACTCAGCAACGAACGCTTCATCGCCAATGCCAAACCAGAAGTCGTTGAAAAAGAAAAAGAAAAACAAGCCGACTACCAAGCAAAATATGATGCGACACAAGAGCGTATCGCAGAAATGAAAAAACTGGTTAAGTAGGTAGAATATGGTAAAATGCCCAGCCTAAAAAGGCTGGGTTTTGTGGTATAATGGAGGTAATAAAAAATTAGAGAAATAGTGCGAATTAATGAAAAAATTTCAAGTTTTTACTCCCATGCAGTACGTTGATATGATGCTAGATGAAGCAGGATATTTTGGAGAAGATATTCTAAAGAAAAATTTTCTAGAAAATTCTGTAGGTGACGGCAATATTTTATTACAGGCTGTGAAACGTTATGTTAGTGAAGGAATCAATAGTGGATATGATTTAAGTGTGCTAAAATCTGATTTAGAAAATTTTTTTGTTGCCTTTGAAGTAGATAAAGATGTAATAAAAAAATGTATAAATCGTCTTAATAAAGCTATGGAAGAATTTGGTATATTTAATGTTAAGTGGGATATACGCAATGAAGATTATCTGAAATCAGATCTATACAAGAAATTTGATTTTATTATTGGTAATCCACCATATATAACTTACCAAGAATTAACAATAGATAATCGTAATTATTTAAGACAGAGTTTTACCTCATGCAGTAGAGGGAAATTTGATTATTGTTATGCCTTCATAGAAAAGAGTTTAAATAATTTAGCAACTAAAAATGGAAAGATGGCTTATTTAATTCCTAACAGCATATTTAAAAATGTCTTTGCAGCTAACCTAAGAAAAATAATGATAAATAATATTATTAAAATCATAGATTACAAACATACTCATATATTTGGAAAAGTACTAACATCATCATCAATTATTATATTAGATAACACTGAATATAGATCAATTATAGATTATGTAGATATTGACAATAAAAGGAACTTACAAATTGATAAAGAAAGATTGCAAGATAAGTGGTATTTTGTAGAATATAATGCATATCTAAATGAGAACCGAATACTTTTTGGAGATTTATTTAAAATTGCAAATAGTGTAGCAACACTAGCAAATAAAGTTTTCATTGTGCCAGATGAGGTAGAATTAGAAGAGGAAGTTATTAGACCTGCAGCAAGTCCTAGAAAACTTGCAAATCAAGCAGCTGAAAGGATAATTTTTCCTTATACATATGAAGGTGATACACTAAAAAAATACTTACCAAATGAATTTACAGATAGCTTTCCATTAGTGACTAAATATCTAAAAAAGCATAGAGATATCTTAAAAAATAGAAAAGCCGATGGAGAATGGTTTGAGTATGGAAGGTCTCAAGGGCTGAGATTTTTTAATCAACCAAAATTAATGATTTCTTCTGTGATAACAGAATCAGTTAAAGTATATGAGTTAGATGCAGATACTATACCGTATTCAGGTTTTTATATTGTCCCTAAAAGAAATGTTGGATTAGAAATTGCAAAAGAAATATTGGAATCCAAAGATTTTTATAATTATATTGAATCTAGGGCGATTAATGCAAGCGGACGATCAATTAGAATATCAGTTAACGATGTAAGAAGTTACCCTGTAAAAATAGAAAGAGGGAATTTATGGTAGAAGTAAGTTTTAAATCGACAACAAGAACTGTCAATCTCTTAGGTAGAGATAATGTACTCGATTATCGTAGTGCTATACTGGAACTTGTAAAGAATAGTTATGATGCTTTTTCTCCTAGGGTAGATATACGCTTTATAGGCGAAAAGAGGACTGATGATAAAAAAGAAGATATTCTCGCAACATCAATAGAAATCGTTGACTATGGGAGAGGAATGGGCTTAGAGAAGATTGTTGATGTATTTTTCACTTTAGGTACAGATGACAAAACATATACTACACTAGTGAATTATCAAAATTTAGAACGTACTATGAATGGTTCAATGGGGATTGGTAGGCTATCTCTTGGGCGTTTAGGAAATAGAACAACTGTTATTACATCAAATGGAGAAACGGCCTATAAATTTGTGATAGATTGGAGTTTGTTTTCAACTGGCGAACCTCTAGATACTATTAAGGTTAATGTTGAAGAACTGACATTGAAAGAATTTTCATTAGAGTTTTTAAATAGAAATCTTAATAATGTTGAGTCTAGAGGAACAATTTTGATTGCTGAAGAACTTAATGATGATTGGCTTTTATCTGATAGATTATTAGTTGGGACAAATTACTATTTTTTGAAACAAACGTTAAATAAATTAAAGAATCCTTTAAAACTTGAAAAATCTGGTGATTTCCAAATAAAGCTAAATTATTTAGGTGAAGAAGAAAGTATAGAGCCATCAATAACCGATATATCAACGGATGCTGAAATTATATTTAGTTATTCAGATGACAGTGATATGTTACTTCTTGAAGGATACCTTGATGAAATAGATATTAGCCAATTTCCTCCTGATTTTGTTATAGCTAAATTTAATGAATTAAAACCTTATATAGTAGATGAAAATGGAAAAAGAAGAGAGAGATATTATTTTAGTAAGGAATATAAAATTTCGGAATATATCCCTAATGATGTTCCTAATACTTCAATAGGAGATTTTGATGGTGCATTCTATTTTACAAAAAAGAAGGGAGTAGGTACTAATTATCCGTTTATAAAGGGCAAAATCACAACTAATTCTATTGAAATAGAACCAGGAATTCTGTTGTATCGCGATGGTTTCAGAATCAGGCCTTACGGTGAAATAGATACTATCGGATTTGATTGGTTAGGAATTGAAAGTATACGTGTAACAAACCCAGCGGGAGTTGGTCGTAGTAATTATTTAATGCAGGCCAATCAATTAAGTGGGTATGTAAATATTACTAAAGAAAAAAATGGTGGCTTTGAGGATCAATCTAACCGTGAGGGAATCAAGAAAAGTAAAGAATTTACTTATTTATCCAATGTTCTTCTCAGAATTGTAAAAGACTTTTCTTCTATACGCTCAGAATTAGTCGCTCTCTATAATGATTTCTTAAAAGAAAAGGCAGATGTGAAGTATTATAGTGAAGCTGGTAAAAAGACAAAAAGAAAACTGGATAAGCTTATCAAAAAGCACGAAGGTAATAGAGAGAAGTTGTTTGAAGATAAAGAGTTTAAAAACTTATATTCTAAACCAGAAACCTTGTTTGAGTTGTATTCATTACAAGATACCACGGAAGAAGAAAATAGTGCATTAGTAACTGAGAGTGATACGTTAAGAACAATGGCAACTCAAGGGATTGTAATGTCAACTTTTGCTCATCAAATAAAAAATGATAAGAAGTTTTTTAAGAATTTGCCACGTACATTGGAAGATATAGGAAATCATTATTCTAAGCAATTTTGTTTTGATTTTCAAAAATTTAAAGTACCTTATAATCTCTATAAGTTATCAAATGTTGTAATAGATAAGACCGCAAATATACTAGGATTCATAGATAGTAGTGTCAATAACCCTACCAGGGATAAAACAGAGAGAATTAACTTAGCCGATTATATTTTTAAAACTTATATGTGGTGGGATAGTTCTGTTAGAGACAATGTTAATGAATACAAATACCTAATTAATGGTAAGGCAGAATTGGACTTACTATCAGATGATATAAGAAACATTTATGTTCAGGCTAGTCGAACACAGTTGGATAGTATTTTTTTAAATTTAATTACAAATTCTTATAAGAGTTTTAAAGAAGGAAAAATCAGAGATAGGGTAATTAATATTACTATGTCAATGATTAATGAAAAAACAGTTGAAATATTATATGAAGATACTGGACAAGGTTTGAGTAGAGAAATTGATAATGTGGATAAGATTTTTGAACCTTATAAAAAATATCCGTATAAATCGAATGGAACCGGTATGGGGATGTGGATACTGTCTTCTGTTGTAAGTAAGTTAAAAGGTAGTAAAGAAATACTATCTAGAATTGGGGAACGAGGTTTTAGAATGAAAATAGTGCTTAGAGGAGGAAATAAATAGTATGTCAGTAGAAAAAATTATTTATTATATTGACGATGATGAAGCCTCGGCATATAGTATGCATGAATTATTAGAGGAGTTCAGTAAAAAAGGATACGAGGTTGAGTTTTTACATCTTAAGGGCACAGAAGAAGAATTCTTAAGTGAATTAGAAATAAAAAATGGTGTAGGTATTATTCTGGATTATGAACTATCTGGAAGCGGAATCTATGCAGATGCTACTGAGCTTTGGAAAAAAATCAAGCGACAGAATCCGACGTATCCATTATGTATATATACTTCTCATATAGATGATGTTAGAATTAATCCAGATGTTGAAAAATCTTTTCCTAAGGATGATAGGGTAGCATTTGAAGTCATTGCAGATATGTTAGAATATATGGATAATCAAATACAACAAGGATTGCAAAATATAAATACATTAGAGAGAGTGAATAAAGGCTTGAAAGACGATGATTATTTTTCCATTGAAGTGATGAATAATGAAATTGAAATAGGGAACCAGTTTTCTATATGTCGACACCCCAGAGTTGAATCACCGAATTCCTCTGAGTTAAGTGAATTAATCAAGAAGGCTTATAGTATTATAGATAGCTATGCTGGGATAGATTGAGTTAGGAGAGTTCGTGGTATACGTTAGAGATTTATATAAAAAAGACTATAGAGCTTTTGTTAGTCTTCCAGTGAGAAGGAAAAATGTTATCGAAAAATATTCAGTTTTTTCACAACGTGCTACTTTAAAGCATCATCTACAGGAAGATTTTCATGAAAAATGTATCTATTGTGGATGGAGTTCCTCTACATATGGTGGAGAAGTTTTTCATATTGAACATGTTAAGAGTCGGAATAGTTATCCAGAACTAGAAGATGACTATAATAACTTAGCCTTGAGTTGTTCGATTTGTAATACAACAAAAAATGAAACTGAACTTCCGGGTGAATTGGACCCAACAAGTTCAAAGTTTCAGCGATTATTTTATAGAAATAAGATGGGAGCTATTGTTGTTAACAATGATTTGACAGATTCAGAAAAAGAATTATCAAATCAGTGTTTAAAAATTATAGGTTTATATAAAGAGTTGTATAAATTAGATTATATTTACGAATCGTTGAAGTTGATTCAAAGTAAGTTATGTTTGACGCGGGAGAGTTCACAGTTAATTTATGATATTTTAGAAATATTAGAGTTCATAGATAAGAACTATAAGAGGCGGACTAGAACAAAAATATAGTGAAATTTAACTAGAAAACAGGTGCTTACATGACAAATTCTGTAAGTTCACGCCAGCAGGGGAAGTTTGCCATTGCAGAATTCTTCTCAGGTGTTGGTGAATTGATGGGCAGACCAACGAGTTCAGAGCGGTGTATGCAATGAATTTGATAACTATGCCAGACCTATTGATTAGTTGAAGTAGCCGTACTTGATGAAATGCTATATAAACAAATCCCCAGCCTAAAAAGGCTGGGTTTTGTGGTATAATAAGGCTAGAAATTCAAACAGGAGGAGTCTATGCAACCAACTTACAACATTGATAATCCTAATCTTTCCTACGAAGCCAAGCAGGAGCTCTGGGAAACAGGTTTTGGTCTTCAAAAAGTGGACGGGTTGACTCCGTCCATTTATATGAAAGAGTTGGCGGATAGGCAAGCTCGTGGAGAATACACCTATGAACAGGTGTATGAGGAAATTACGAAATACCACCAGTCAACTGACGCCAGTACGCAAGAGGCAGATATTGTCTCTCTCCGAATTGTTGAAATGCTCTCCCAAAATGGTTTTAGCCTCCGACCAACCACTCTCTTACATATCCACAAAGAGCTCTTTCAAAGTGTTTTTGACAGCAATATTCCAGTAGGTGAATATCGAACGGTTAACATTACAAAAAATGAATTAGTCTTAGAGGGTGATACTGTAATCTATTCGGATTTTTCATTGATTGCTGCCACTTTGGACTATGATTTCCAGCAAGAAAAAGATTTTTCTTATGCTGGCTTAGATAAACAAGCCATTGTTGCTCATATCCAATCCTTTATCTCAGGTATCTGGCAGATCCACCCATTCCGTGAAGGGAACACTCGAACAATCACTGTATTTCTTATCAAATACCTTCGCTCACTTGGATTCGACATTGATAATGAACCTTTTCAAAAACATGCCAAATACTTTCGAGATGCCCTTGTACTTGACAATGCTAAGTTAGTCAATAAACGCTCAGATTTTTTAACTGCCTTCTTTGAAAATCTCCTCTTGAACGGACAGAATGATTTATCGAGCGAGAGGATGTATGAAGAGTTGGGGATAGATGAATATCAATAAAGACAGGATAGTTTTCAATTCGAAAATAGACCAGTGAATACTTGGGCTTTTGACTTTTCGTTGATAAGCTCGTTAGGTAATTTGGAGAAATCATATGTCCTATTATTACGAAAAATCAACGGGTAAGGTTGCAAAGCATCTTGCTCGTTTTCCCTATTATGCTACCGATAAGATTCTGAATTTATTGCAGTTTCAAGATAGCAATCAGCAATTTCTGATTAGTGATAAGCATTTACACGATTACTTTGAAGAACAAAAACATCAACTAAGTACCGATGAAAAACTCTCCATTCTGCTCAGTCTATTTAAGGGACGTTTGGATGTCTATGCGAAATCCTATATTGATGAAAATGGGAAAATCAACTATTTTCCTTCTTACAACTATGGTTGGAAAAACCTTCCTGTTGAAAAGAGAACTTGTCAACCCTTGACCAAACAGGTGTTATTGGCCCACCTACGTGGTGAAATGAGTATTGGCATTTTTTCAATGAGTCTAGAAGATACGTGTTCATTTTTGGCGATTGATTTTGATAAAAAGAATTGGAGAGAAGAGGTATCCATTCTACGAGATATAGCAGAAAAGTATGGTTTTGAGGGTCATATTGAAATCTCTCGTTCTGGCAATGGTGCTCACCTCTGGTTTTTCTTCGAGGAAGAAATTGCTTGTCAGCAGGCGAGAAATGTTGGGAAACGATTGCTGGAATTGGCTATGCAGGAGTCAAAAGATATTCGCTTTTCTTCATTTGACCGTATGTTTCCAAATCAAGATATTCTACCCAAGGGAGGATTTGGTAATCTTATTGCTCTGCCCTTACAAGGGGAAGCTTTCAAGAAGGGAAGAACCGTTTTTGTTGATAAACATTTTCAGCCCTATTTGGAACAATGGAGTTATCTTCAACAGGTTCAAAAGATTGGGCAGAAGAAAATTCTAGATTTCTTAGGACAGGAGTTTTCGGATTCTGTAGATGATACAGTGTTGGATTGTAGCCTATCAAATGTTATTCGAGTTGAGAAGAGGACGATTTCTTCAAAGACAAATTACTTATTGAGAAAGCTGGCATCTTTTCCTAATCCTGAATTTTATCTAAAACAAGCGACCAGACAACCAACCTATCAGACTCCAGAACGTATCTATTTATTTGAAGAAACGGACGACGCCTTGCATCTCCCAAGAGGAATTCTTGCTAGGTTACAAGAAATATTCGAAACAGTAACTGTTAGGGACAATCGTAACAATTTATCTCCGATTCAGATTTCTTTCAAAGGGATGTTACGTTTTGAGCAGGAACTTGCTTTGGCAGATTTATTAGCTAGTGAGAATGGCCTGCTATGTGCCGAAACAGGTTTTGGGAAGACTGTTCTGGGGGCAGCCTTGATTGCACAAAGGAAATGCCGAACGCTTATCTTAGTTCATAATCGTCAACTGATGGAGCAGTGGTTGGAAAGGTTGGATGAATTTTTAGAGATTGAAGAGGAAGAGGCGGTTCGCTATACTCCTTCAGGGCGTGTAAAAGTAATAGGGCATATTGGGCAATATGGGGCTTCTAAAAAATGGAGGAGTAAACTGGTAGATGTGGTTATGATTCAATCTCTCTTTCAATTGGACACTATTTCTGACTTTTTGTCGGATTACGATATGATGATTGTGGATGAATGCCACCATGTGACAGCATTGCAGTTTGAAAAAGTAGTTGCTCAATTTGCTGGTCAATATCTATATGGTTTAACAGCAACGCCAGAGCGTAAAAATGGACATCAACCGATTGTCTTTCAACGTATTGGCCCAATTTTACATACTGCTCAATCTGAACAATATGAGTTTGAAAAGAGATTGCTACTCCGTTTAACATCTTTTGGAAAGTTAGATTTGGAACAGTCGAATAGTATGAACTTTGCAGCCCTTAATGATTGGCTTGCCAAAGATTTACATCGCAATACTTTGATTGTGCAAGATATTTTCAAACTATATCAAGAAAAACGAAACATCCTTGTCTTGGTCAATCGACGGGAACATATAGAACTATTGGAAAATCTACTTATTGAAAAAGAGATGACCAACATATTTTGTCTGAGTGGAGCGAGTAAAAGACGAGATACGAAAGAACTCCTGAAAAGAATCGGTGAGCTAGATGAGAATAGTCCCTTTGTCCTCGTTTCAACAGGAAAATATATTGGCGAGGGTTTTGATATGCCAAAGTTGGATACATTAATCTTGGCAGCTCCTTTGTCTTGGAAAAATAACCTCATACAGTATGCAGGGCGGCTTCACCGTCCCTATCAAGGCAAAACTGAGGTGAGAATAGTCGATTATCTAGATATACACGTTCCTTATCTCGAAAAAATGTACCAGAAACGTCAGATAGCCTATCGAAAAATGGCTTACCAAGTTGGAGAAAAGGAGCAAACCCAAGTATTATTCAGTGGTAGGGACTACGAGGAGAAATTTAGAGAGGATTTGCGGAACACACGATCAACAGTCTATTTACAATTGCATTCGTTCACTTCTAGTAAGATTCAGGAACTATTGGGACTGCTCCGAGGAAAACCAGTTGTTATTCATGCCTCCAAAAACTATAAGCTAAGCGAGTGGCTAACAGGGGTAAACAGTAACAATGTAAAGGTGAAGCTTGTACCAGAAAGGATTGGTACGACCGCAGTTATCTTAGATAGTAATCTCGTTTGGTATGGCAATTTGTCCCCCTTTACATATCAGTCGGATGACAAAGCTAGTTTGCTAAGGTTGGAAAGCCAAGCTATCGCTGAGGAGTTGCTTGAAAAATTTGAGAATTCAAATATTAAATAAAAAAGTCCGAATTGTACTGTTTAGATTTTTCTTTAAAAAAATAGTCATATTTGTAGTAAAATTTAATATTTTATATAAAAATATGATAAAATAATGAAAAATGGAGGTGCATATGGAAAAAGAAGTGTTTACTCCCGATCAAAGTCAATCTATTGTAGATGCTATATTGAAGGGATACAAGTCATATCTTGATGAACGAATTGAAAAGAGAAGAACAATGCATGTTTCTGCGGGTTATGCTTGGACTAAAGCGAACCATATCGATGATGCACTTGCGGTTGCGGACTTAACCTTTATTGATACATTTGAATTAAAACATGCGGGTCAATCTTGGGAATTTTTAGAATTTAACTCAGAAAATCAACTATTAGGACGTGTATGTTTTGTTTTAAAAGGTCTTACTCGCTTGCGACAGGTTTTTCCAACAGCAGTAAAAAGTGGAAAGGGCTATTTATTTGACTATGCTCAAATTAATACAAGTTACCTAGAAAATCTTTCAAGGAATACAGATGAAGGTACGCTTTTCCCTGTTCAGATGGAATTATTTGATGACAAATTATTTGAACTTTTGAATCGGTCTGAACAATCTATCAATAATTTTTTCTTTATCACATATCAGGCTGATGAATTACATCACTTGACGAATATTCAAGTAATCATGCCTGATTCAAGAACTGGGAAATTGATTGAAATTCAAAATTTATCAACATTTATTTCTACAAGTAATGTCGATTTTAACGATGAAAAATATCAAGAGTTACAAGGCTTATCAGAGATTGATGATGTAGCTGATTTTGAGATTATACCACGTCTCGCTTCAGAAAAAGAAGCTTAGAAAGGCAAAAAAATGTTCAATGGTTCAAGACTGGAAGAATTACGACTTCTGAATGGCCTTACACGTGCAGATTTGGCAAGAGAGCTTGAAGTGACCGAACAGGCTATTTGGCAATTTGAAACAGGAGTTACACTTCCAAAAATGAAAAATAAGATAGCAATGGCTCGTTTTTTTCAGGTTGAAGTTGACTATTTTGATGCTGTTGATAAGAATGGTTCATTCTCACTAAGTCGCATTGCCTTTCGGAATGCAGACCTTGAGGCCAAAAAAACTATCCATATCCAAATGGTATATTTGGAAAAAATGAATCAAATGATAGATTATTTGGAGAACTTTGTATCCATTCCTAATCAAATAATTTACCAGTTAGTTGATAGTATTGAGCAAAGACTTCAGCAACATGAATCACTTGAATTTATTGCTGATCATGCTAGAGAGGTATTGGCAGTATCAGTTGACAATGCCAATCTCCTCTATAGTTTAGAAAAATCTGGGATATACATTTCAGAGAGATTAATCAATGGGAATGCGGATGCCTATAGTGCTTGGTCACGTAATGGTCGACCTTTTATCGTTTTGGGGCTGGGAAAATCAGCGGTACGACGTAATTTTGATTTAGCACATGAACTAGGGCATCTACTCTTGCACAACCAAGTAGATTTTGAGGAACTGTCAAAAGAAGAATTAGAGGAAAAAGAGACAGAAGCCAATCAATTTGCATCCTATTTCCTGTTACCTAGGAAACAATTTTTAATGGATTTTGTGAATATTGTAGGTAAGCGTGTCAGCAATCCTGATCAATATATCTTGTTAAAAAAACGTTTTGGTGTCTCAATTCAAGCGCTTGAATATAGAGCTTACAAGCTTGGCTTACTGACTCCACAGCAAAATTCTTATTTCTATCGGCAGATTTCAAAAAAAGGATATAAAGTAGTTGAGCCACTAGATTTGGAAATTCCCTTAAAGAAACCAAGTAAAATCAGAAGTATCTTAGATGTCATCCTTTCAAACAATCTTTTAACTCTGTCAGATATTGAACGAAATCAGAGAGTATCAAAGAATTTTATCAGTCAATTATTTTCATTTGATGTGAAATTTTTTGATAAGTATTTGCTTCAATTAGATACGTTTGATAATGTAATTCCATTGTTTTCTAGAAAAGAATGACGGGGAGTAGAGTAATGAACAAAACTAATTCTTACCAAATCAACCTCCCCTCTCTCATCCCTTTCGGTTTTATCCTCTCCAACAATCGTTACATCTACCGTGAGGTGTTCATGGAGGGGCAGTTTGAGGCGGTGGTGGAGGTTGATGAGGCAGGTCAGCTGTCGTCCTTTGTCTGGGATTGTGAGATGGAGGAGGTCTATACCGCCCATCTGGTGACTGCGCCAGCTGGGGCATTTGTGGGGCAGGTGCGTGAGGCTTATCAGTCTATTTTGGATCGGGTAGAGGAGGCTTGTTGTGTCGCTCTGCCATTTTCCAAAGACCAAAGCAACCGCATAGCCCAGCTCATCAAGGAGAAGTGGGGTGACCTACCTGATTATCCCTTTACCAAGTCGCCTGAGACAGGTGCTTTTCGCCATCCCTTCAATAATAAGTGGTACGCTTTGGTGACTCAGGTCAAGCGAGGACAACTGGATGGGAGCGCTGACCAAGAGCAGGTGGAAATCGTCAATCTCAAGGTCGAAGGTTGGGAAATAGCAGAGTTGCTGAGTCAGTCGGGCATCTTCCCAGCCTATCACATGTCTAAGAAGACCTGGGTGTCGGTCTTGCTGGATGATACGGTGGAGGACCAGGCGATTTTGGCCCTCCTTGAGAAAAGTCGTTATTTGGTGGGACCGAAATCCTACAAGGCGGAGCAAGGGCCTGATTACTGGGTTATTCCAGCCAATCCAAAGGTCTATGATATTGATACCGAGTTTGCGGAAAATAAGGTAGTCTATTGGCCGCAAAAATCAACCATTCAAGCTGGGGACATCGTAGCCATCTACGTGACGGCGCCTGTACAGGCTATTCGTTATGTTTGTCGTGTCTTAGGAGCAAATTTAGAAAATCATGGACAATCAGACATTCCTACAGAAAAGAAACTGATGCAGGTCGAATTGCTCGCTCAGCTTTCCGATGATGTTTTGCCGAGAGCGCGCATGATGGACTTGGGAGTCAGGGCGGTGCGTGGTCCTAGACGCTTGACAGAGGGTGTGATAGAAGTACTGACATCCGAAGTGAAAAACCTCCATTAAATTATCAGAATATTTAATAAAAAGACTTTACAAGTAGGTAAAAAAGAGTATAATAAGGTGTATAAATTTAAGGAGGTAAGGTATGAAGAAAAGCTTCATTCATCAGCAAGAGGAGATTTCTTTTGTCAAAAATACATTTACACAGTATTTGAAAGACAAATTAGATATCGTAGAAGTGCAAGGACCGATCTTGAGTCGTGTCGGGGATGGTATGCAGGATAATTTGTCCGGTGTGGAGAATGCGGTTACTGTTAATGTGAAGTTGATTCCAGATGCGACCTATGAAGTGGTTCACTCACTTGCTAAGTGGAAGCGTCATACCTTGGCTCGTTTCGGTTTTAATGAGGGAGAAGGGCTCTTTGTTCACATGAAGGCTCTTCGTCCTGACGAGGATTCCTTGGATCCCATTCACTCAGTATACGTGGATCAATGGGACTGGGAGAAGGTTATTCCTGATGGCCGTCGGAATTTAGCTTACTTGAAAGAAACAGTGGAGCAGATTTACAAGGCTATCCGTCTGACCGAATTGGCAGTTGAAGCTCGTTATGACATTGAGTCTGTTTTGCCTAAGAAAATCACCTTTATCCACACGGAGGATTTGGTCAAGAACTTCCCAGACTTGACACCAAAAGAGCGTGAGAATGTGGTTGCCAAAGAATACGGCGCGGTCTTCCTAATCGGTATCGGTGGAGAACTTGCAGATGGTAAACCACATGATGGACGCGCCCCAGACTATGATGACTGGACAAGCCCATCAGAAGCAGGTTACAAAGGACTCAATGGAGACATCTTGGTTTGGAACGAAGCACTTGGTTCAGCCTTTGAGTTGTCCTCAATGGGGATTCGTGTGGATGAAGAAGCGCTTAAGCGCCAGGTTGCTATTACAGGTGACGAGGACCGTTTGGAATTTGATTGGCATCGTGCCCTTTTGAATGGTCTCTTCCCACTTTCGATTGGTGGTGGTATCGGTC
Source organism: Streptococcus sp. 2022WUSS135 (assembly GCF_044427045.1). Classification (NCBI taxonomy): domain Bacteria; kingdom Bacillati; phylum Bacillota; class Bacilli; order Lactobacillales; family Streptococcaceae; genus Streptococcus; species Streptococcus sp. 2022WUSS135. Next base: position 2,710 of record NZ_JAOTGL010000020.1, on the reverse strand, counting down.
AATCCCGTTTGGCAATGTTCTTGCTTCGTAAGAAACATATTGGTGAAGTGCAGTCAAGCGTTTGGCCACAAGAAGTTCGCAATAATTTTGAGAACATTTTATAAGAGATTGGCTTCAATCTCTTTTCTTCTGCTTTCAATCTGAAAACATTTACAACAAGATTATCTGTGATTTTTACGCCAATCTATGATATACTTTTTTAGTTAAATTAAAATATACAGAGGATATTATGACAAAACTTAGAGAAGACATCCGTAACGTAGCCATTATTGCCCACGTTGACCACGGAAAAACAACCCTCGTTGATGAATTATTGAAACAATCCCAAACGCTTGATGAGCGCACAAACCTTGATGAGCGTGCAATGGACTCTAACGACCTTGAAAAAGAGCGTGGTATCACCATCCTTGCAAAAAATACTGCCGTAGCTTATAACGGTACTCGTATCAACATCATGGACACACCAGGACACGCGGACTTCGGTGGTGAGGTTGAGCGTATCATGAAAATGGTTGACGGTGTTGTGCTTGTCGTGGATGCTTACGAAGGGACTATGCCACAGACTCGTTTCGTATTGAAAAAAGCCCTTGAACAAAACTTGACACCAATCGTGGTTGTTAACAAGATTGACAAACCATCTGCTCGTCCAGAAGAAGTTGTAGATGAAGTGCTTGAACTCTTCATCGAATTGGGTGCAGATGATGACCAGTTGGAATTCCCAGTGGTTTACGCATCAGCTATCAACGGTACTTCATCTTTGTCTGACAATCCAGCAGACCAAGAAGAAACAATGGCACCAATTTTCGACACCATCATCGAGCATATCCCTGCACCAGTGGATAACTCAGATGAGCCTTTGCAGTTCCAAGTATCCCTTTTGGACTACAACGACTTCGTAGGTCGTATCGGTATCGGTCGTGTCTTCCGTGGTACTGTTAAAGTTGGTGACCAAGTTACCCTTTCTAAACTAGATGGCACAACGAAAAACTTCCGCGTTACAAAACTCTTTGGTTTCTTCGGTCTTGAGCGTAAAGAAATCCAAGAAGCAAAAGCTGGTGACTTGATTGCCGTTTCTGGTATGGAAGACATCTTCGTTGGTGAAACTGTGACTCCGACAGATGCAGTTGAGGCACTTCCAGTTCTTCGTATCGATGAGCCAACTCTTCAAATGACTTTCTTGGTGAACAACTCACCATTTGCAGGTCGTGAAGGTAAATGGGTGACATCTCGTAAGATTGAAGAGCGCCTTTTGGCTGAGTTGCAAACGGACGTTTCTCTCCGTGTTGACCCTACTGACTCTCCAGATAAATGGGCTGTTTCAGGTCGTGGTGAATTGCACTTGTCTATCTTGATTGAAACCATGCGTCGTGAAGGCTATGAGCTTCAAGTATCACGTCCAGAAGTTATCATCAAGGAAATCGACGGCGTGAAAATGGAGCCATTCGAGCGCGTGCAAATCGATACTCCAGAAGAATACCAAGGTTCTGTTATCCAATCCCTATCTGAGCGTAAGGGTGATATGTTGGATATGGTTGCGACAGGTAATGGTCAAACTCGTCTTGTTTTCCTAGTGCCTGCGCGTGGTCTGATTGGTTATTCAACAGAATTCCTTTCAATGACTCGTGGTTACGGTATCATGAACCATACTTTCGACCAATACTTGCCTGTTGTTCAAGGTGAAATCGGTGGTCGTCACCGTGGTGCCCTTGTCTCTATCGACCAAGGTAAGGCAACGACATACTCTATCATGCGTATTGAAGAGCGTGGTACCATCTTTGTAAACCCAGGTACTGAAGTGTACGAAGGAATGATTATCGGTGAAAACTCACGTGACAATGACTTGACAGTTAACATCACAACTGCAAAACAAATGACCAACGTTCGTTCAGCTACCAAAGACCAAACGTCTGTAATTAAGACACCGCGTATCTTGACTCTTGAAGAATCACTAGAATTCTTGAACGATGATGAATACATGGAAGTAACGCCGGAATCTATCCGTCTTCGTAAGCAAATCTTGAACAAGGCAGAGCGTGATAAGGCTGCGAAGAAGAAAAAATTAGCGACTGAGGAATAATTTCTAGGAGAAGAAGCATGTTTTATTTAATCCTTGCTATCATGTTAGTACTTTTTTATATTTTTATTGCACCTCGCAATATTAAGGGGACTATGAATTTGATTGCGGCAGTATTTTTACTGGTAGCATTAGCGATTGCCTTGGTACTTGGATTTTTAAGAATCATGCAATTTCCGAAGGAAATTTGGGTTGGTCTACTAATGATTCTGATTGGTTTTTGGGCGATGCGAGATATTTATCAATTAAATGACGATACAAAATTTTAGTAGAGTTTTTGATTTTTGAATACCGTAATACGATATTACTAAGGAATTTTATCCAGCTTTTTGGACAGTAGTGGCAATCTATTAGCTAAAGAAATTATATTCTGTGATACATCTTGAAGAAGCTCTCGTTATTTATAATAAATGACAAGCGCATTTTCAAGGTGTTTTTATGTAGATAAATTTTAATACTCAATGAAATCCCCAAAACCCAAAATAGCAAGTTCTTAGTACAGTCATTTAATACTTAACAAAAATCAAAAATAGCGTTATAATGGTATTATGACAAAAGAACTTACCCAAACACAAGTCGAAGAATTAAAGCAAGCACTTAAAGATAAAAATAATGCTCCGCATCATAGAAAAATAC
>NZ_JAOTGL010000019.1:0-34497 GCF_044427045.1 Streptococcus sp. 2022WUSS135 | reverse complement strand
TGACACAGGAGGACATCAACCTGGTTTGTTCGCATGTCAACAGCGTCAAACGAGCTGCTTTCAACGGAAAATCGGCTTATGAACTCTTTACGTTTACCTACGGTGAAGAATTGGCAACACTTTTGGGTATATCTAAAATTGACCCTGAGAACGTCATCCAATCACCTCGATTATTAGATAAGTAATCGCTCGTTTTTATCATAAAAATAATTTCAAAATAGAAAGGAACTTGTCCCATCCAAAATTCCAGATAGCTAGAACTTACTTTGAGACGTCTCAGAGCCAGTAACTTTAGTGTACTCTTTTTTTCAACATTTTCAACCCTAAAACTCACTATTAACAACTGTTTTAGTCAAAAACAGAACTTAGTCTGAGACTAAATTCTGTTGGTGTTATACAGTTTTCTCAAAGTAACTTCTGGAAGGACGGGAACTAGAACTTACTTTGAGAATTTACCATACAGTTTTCTCAAAGTAACTTCTGGAAGGACGGGAACTAGAACTTACTTTGAGAATTTACCAATATTTTCTTATGATTTCTTCACGAGACAAGCTTGCACTATCTCCCATTGACTGTGAACAGATGTTTCCACAAACTGTTGATCATGGGAAATCAAGAGGACACTTCCTTCATATTCTTTCAAGAATGTTTCCAAAGCCTCAATAGCTGCCATATCTAGAAAATTTGTCGGTTCATCTAATATCAAAAGATTTGCATCCGCCAACAATACCTTAGCTAAGGAGAGACGCACACGCTCACCACCAGACAGATTTACTACCTTCTGCTGAGCCTTATCGTAAGAAAGTCCTAACATACCTAATAAATTGAGAATCGTCATCCTACCTTGAAGAGAGGTACAACTAACATTTTCAAAAGCAGTCTTTTCTTCATCAAGGTTTATCAAATCCTGTGCAAAATAAGCAATTTTTAACTTAGGATTATAATAGCCTGCTAATTCTTTCCTTAATAATTTTTGGACAAAACTAGTCTTTCCAGAACCATTCGCCCCCACTAAGGCTAACTTCTCCCCAAACGTCATCCCTATCTGAGGGAAACCAAATAAATACTTTTCCCTAATCCAGAGCTGACCAGCCTGTAAGCGAAAGAGGCTGTGAAGACCAGTATCCAAAGCACCTTTCGCTTCCATCTTTACCCACGCCTCCTTTCTGGGCTGACTAACCTTTTCCAACCTCTCAATCCTTTTCTCTAACTGTTTAGCAGACTTAGCCATTGACTTGGCTATCATAGGAACCCATCATAGCACTGACTTTCCACTCAGACGATGAAACACCTTTCTTTCTCTTCCCCATCTTCTGAGCCTTGACCTGACGCTCTTGTTGGGCTTTTTTTAGTTGAGCGACTTTTTTCTGATAGGCTTCATAAGCCTCCTGCTGTCCTTCTCGCCTAGCCCGGCGACTTTCTACAAACGCCTCGTAATTCCCTGTATAGACCTGAATACTTCCTTCTTCTAAATGCCAAATGTGACTGGCTATTTGATTGAGAAAATGCCGATCATGACTTACAACCAGTAGACTGCCACGATAGCGTTTGATTTGTTTGATTAGCTTTTCCTGGTGTTCTTGATCCAGATTGGCAGTTGGTTCATCCATGATTAACAACTGTGGTCTTTGGGCAAAAGCCTCTTGAATAGACTTCCAAACCTGTTCCCCACCTGAAAGCGAGCTCCTTTCCTGTAACTGGGATACATAGGCCCAGTCTGCTTTTACCTCAATCTGACCAGCAAAATTCCTATCCAGTCCCAGTAAGATTTTCAAAAAAGTAGACTTGCCAACACCGTTATTTCCAACCAAACCAACCTTTTGACCAGCTTGAAGACTCAACTGCTTGATCGTAAACAAACTTCGTCCCGCAAATTCCTTCTCTAATTGAATACATTTCATTACTTCCATATAGACCTCTTTTCTTCACAAAAAGGACCCCTATTCTGCTCAATGAACAAGAAAAAAAGCCATGCAAAACATGACCTTTCCCTATGGAAAAAGTCACACGAATAGTAAGCCCTTATGAGCAGTCTTATCCCTTGTATTATCGGTTAATATAACCTCACCACAAGTTTTAAGAACGACTAATAAGTAGCTTAATTATTCATGTAACTTCACCTCACGTATTTTATATATTTATTCTAAACAAGTTCAATGAATTTGTCAAATCTTGGTCAAAGGAGTCGCTGTATCTGGCGATGTGTCATAGACTTGGAAATCCACTCCAACTCCTAAATCAGCCTGCGCCAACTGATTAACCATGGTCATGTGAGCCAATTCCTTGATATTGTTTTCCTTTGACAAATGCCCTAGGTAAATCTTTTTGGTCCGATTTCCCAACGAGCGAATCATGGCATCAGCACCGTCTTCGTTACAAAGGTGGCCCTTATCGGATAGAATTCGTTGCTTCAAATTCCATGAATAAGAACCTGAGCGCAAAATTTCAATATCATGGTTCGATTCAATCAAATAAGCATCGGCATTTTCTACAATTCCAACCATGCGGTCACTGACATAGCCTGTATCCGTCAACATAACAAAGGATTTGTCATCCTTCATAAAACGGTAAAATTGCGGACATGCAGCATCATGGCTAACTCCAAAGGACTCAATATCTAGGTCGCCAAAAGTCTTCATAGCACCCAATTCGAAGATATGTTTTTGAGCCACATCAATCTTGCCCAATTTGCTCTCCATAGCCTGCCAGGTCAATTCATTGGCATAAATGTTCATCCCATACTTGCGTGCTAAAACACCGATACCATGGATGTGATCGCTATGTTCATGCGTTACCAGGATAGCATCAATATCCTCAGGCTTTCGGTCAATTTCCGCCAAAAGACTGGTAATCTTTTTCCCTGATAAGCCAGCATCCACTAAGATTTTCTTTTTATCTGTTTCCAGGTAAAAACAATTCCCGCTGGACCCCGAAGCTAAAATACTATAATTAAAACCTTTTCCGATCATATTCTCCTATTCTTCCTCATCTGAATCATCCCACTCATCTAGTGCGATGTCCTTGCTGTACGGCAAGACAATTGTAAACGTTGAGCCATGACCATATTCGCTTTTAGCCCAGATAAAGCCCTTATGTTGTTTTACGATTTCTTTTGCAATAGCTAAACCAAGACCTGTACCACCTTGGGCACGAGATCGTGCCTTGTCCACGCGATAGAATCGATCAAAAATTCTAGGTAAATCTGCTTTCGGAATCCCCAGACCTTCGTCTGAGACGGATACAATCAACTGGCTATCTGTGGTCTTCATGCTGAAGGTAATTGTCCCGCCGTCTGGCGAATATTTAATGGCATTATTTAAGATATTATCCAAAACCTGAGTCATCTTATCTGTATCAATCTCAACCCAAATAGGACTGATTTGATAGTCACGAACAATCGTATAGACCTTATCAGAATCAGCATTTTTCATTTGGTCAAAACGGTTAAGAATAAAGGTCACAAAAGCAGTAAAGTTTATCAGTTCGACATCTATCTGACCAACCTGATTATCAATACGCGATAAACTTAGGAGGTCTGTAATCATCCGCATCATGCGGTTGGTCTCATCTAAGGATACCTTAACAAAACTCGGTGCAACAGACTCCGTCAGCGCTCCCTCATCCAGAGCCTCTAGATAGGATTTGACGGAAGTCAATGGCGTACGCAATTCATGACTCACATTTGACACAAAGAGCCTACGTTCCCGTTCTTCCTTGGCCTGCTCGGTCATATCATGTAAGACTACAACCAAGCCAGAAATCAGACCACTCTCACTACGAATCGTGGCAAAATTAGCGCGTAAAGTCAAAAATTCTTCGTTTTCATTGGTGTGATCAATCACAATCTCAGGTGTCTGAGCCAACAAATCTCTCAATGTATAACGGTCTGATAAATCTAAAACCTCTAGCAGGTGATACTGCTCCTGCTTTTGGCTAGAAAGCCCCAACTGTTTCTGGGCCATATCGTTAATCATGATAATCCGTCCGATACGGTCTGTAGCAATAACACCGTCACTCATATAGGACAGGATGGAAGTCAGACGTGTCTTTTCTTGTTCTAAATTATCATGAGTTAAGCGGATGACCTCCGACAGATCATTAAGAGAATTCGCCATGTCTGTGATTTCAGGACTTCCCCTCATGTCTAACACATCTGCATAATTCCCCTCAATTAAGGCATTGACTTTTTGATTGAGTTGTTTAATTTGCTTATTATCCCGATAGTTTTCAATCAAAAGAACCGTCAGAGCAATTAGAAAGCCAATCAAAATGACAACAAACCAAAATTCTGCCGTGGTCATTAAATAACGTAATTGATTAATCATTTCCTTTTATAAAATATCCCACTCCGCGACGAGTAAGAATGTATTCTGGTCTGCTTGGTGTATCTTCAATTTTCTCACGCAGACGACGAATCGTTACATCCACCGTGCGGACATCACCAAAGTAATCATAACCCCAAACTGTTTCCAATAGATGTTCTCGAGTCATAACCTGACCTAAGTGTTTGGCCAAATGGTGGAGCAATTCAAACTCACGATGGGTCAGCTCCAGCTCTTTGCCATGCTTCTTAGCGACAAACGCATCAGGCAGAATGACCAAATCGCCAATCACCAACTCTGGAGTTCCTGTTGACTCAATATTTGTCTGCGTTTCTGCCAATTCACTACGACGAAGAAGAGCCTTAACACGCGCCTGCAATTCACGATTAGAGAAGGGCTTGGTCACATAATCATCCGCCCCGATTTCAAGCCCGATAACCTTATCAAATTCGCTATCTTTAGCAGATAACATCAAGATTGGAACATTGCTGGTCTTACGAATCGTTCGAGCGACCTCTAGTCCGTCCAATTCTGGCAGCATCAAGTCCAAAATGACAATGTCAGGAAACTCAGCCTCAAAGACTTCCAAGGCTTCACGTCCATCGAAAGCTGTCACAACTTCATATCCCTCACGCGTCATATTAAACTTAATAATATCTGAGATTGGTTTTTCATCATCTACAATTAATATTTTTTTCATTAGTATCTTACCTTTGCTTTATTTCTTCTATTATATCAAACTTACCTAAAAAATTCATATTTCAAAACCATCTGACACAGATATGTCATATTTTGTAACATACAATACATTAAATTGTCAGAATTTACTTGACATTGTATATAGGTAGTGCTAAGATGGGAATACCTAAAAAACACTATGCAAGGAGAATTTTATGGCTTTAGTAGAATTTAAAGATGTCAACAAATACTATGGCGACTACCACGCCCTACGCAATATCAACTTGGAATTCGAACCTGGACAGGTTGTCGTTCTCCTTGGACCTTCCGGATCCGGAAAATCTACTCTCATTCGCACGATTAACGGTTTAGAGGCAATTGATGAAGGAACGCTCATCGTCAACGGACATGATATTTCCTCTACTTCTATCAAAGAGCTCGTATCACTTCGCAAAGAAGTTGGTATGGTTTTCCAGCATTTTAACCTTTACCCACACAAAACCGTGTTAGAAAATGTTACTTTGGCACCTATTAAGGTTTTGGGAATCGATAAAGCTACGGCTGAAAAAACCGCTCAAAAGTATCTTGAGTTTGTTAACCTCTGGGATCGGAAGGATTCCTACCCTGCTATGCTATCCGGAGGCCAAAAACAACGTGTCGCCATCGCTCGCGGCTTAGCTATGAAACCTGAGCTTCTACTCTTCGATGAACCAACATCTGCCTTGGACCCAGAAACTATCGGCGATGTACTTGCAGTTATGCAAAAATTGGCACGTGACGGGATGAACATGATTGTCGTAACACACGAAATGGGCTTTGCCCGTGAAGTAGCTGATCGCATCATCTTCATGGCTGAGGGAGAAGTTTTAGTTGATACAACAGATGTGAATGGCTTCTTTGATAACCCGACAGAGCCTCGTGCCCAACAATTCCTCAGTAAGATTATCAACCACGAATCTGACAAAGTAAAACTCTAGGAGGAAGTCTATGGATAAGAAAAAAATCAACATTTTCTTTGCAATTAGATTATTGGTCTTCGGACTTATTCTTCTCGTTTTCGCAAAACAACTAGTAGCTCAAACAGAAACACCCGCATCCATCACCAACAGTGATCAGGTTCAAGCTATCATCGATAGGGGCGTGCTCCGCGTCGGAGTGAAACAGGACGTCCCAAACTTTGGTTACAAGAACCCTGATACTGGTGAATTCGAGGGAATGGAGATTGACATTGCTCGCAAAATTGCAGACGAGTTAGGGGTGGAGATTGAATTTACCCCTGTTACGGCACAAACTCGTGGACCACTGCTTGATAACGGTCAAGTCGATATGGTCATCGCAACTTTTACCATCACAGAAGAACGCAAGTTGCTCTACAATTTCACAACTCCTTACTACACAGATGCCGTTGGCTTCTTGGTCAATAAGGATAGTGGAATCAAGACATTTACCGATCTGGATGGAAAGACAATCGGTGTAGCTCAGGGTTCCATTACACGTACCCTCATCTCTGAATTGGCAGACAAGTATGGCATTTCAGTAAACTTTGCTGAACTTGGTTCCTATCCAGAACTCTCTGTCTCACTACGTGCTCACCGTACAGACGCATTTTCTGTAGACCAATCTATCCTTTCTGGGTATATCAGCTCAAAATCTGAACTCATGGACTTTAGCTTCTCAGCTTCTGACTATGGAATTGTTACTAAATTATCTAACAAAGACCTTAACAACTACTTAAATAGTCTGGTTGAAGAATGGACAACTGATGGTAGCCTACAAAGCATCTATGATGCCAATGGTCTAGAACCAGTCACAGAAACTGACGAATAGAAAGGTGAAACAATATGACAGTTTTAACAACTAGTCCTTACGCTTGGGAAAATTGGGTCAGTTACTTCAATGATTTTCCAACCTTTTTCCAAGGCTTTCTCTTTACCTTAGCCATTTCTGTCGGGGCCTTTATCATGGCCATGTTTTTAGGAATTGTCTTTGGTAGTCTCTCTTCAAGTAAAAATAAAGTTTTAAAAATCATCGCACGTGTCTATGTTGAATACTATCAGAATACACCGCTTTTGGTTCAGTTCATGATTGTTTATTATGGACTTCCGTTGATTTCAAACTATGTTCTCATGCCGTCCATCTACTGGACAGCTGTTATCTGCGTCGGACTCTATCACGGTGCCTATATCGCAGAGGTCATTCGTGCAGGGATTGAGGCTGTGCCTACTGGGCAGACTGAAGCTGCACTCTCACAAGGATTTACTCAAGCTGAAACCATGCGGATTATCATTTTGCCACAGGCCATTCCGACCATTCTTCCACCTTTGACCAACCAAGTAGTAAACTTAATTAAGAATACGGCTACTGTTGCCATCATTTCTGGAGCTGATATTATGTTTATGACAAAATCTTGGTCTGCCATGAATGCCAACTACATCCCAGCCTTTGCTGGCGCTGCTTTTCTTTACTTCATCATGTGCTTCCCTGTTGCAAGCTGGGGCCGCCGTATTGAAGAAAAGAATAAGTCAGCTTTTTCACACTAATAGGAGGTTGAACGATGAATTATGTTTTAGAATTACTCAAACCTTCAACCTTCCAACTCTTGTGGAACGGCTTGAAACTCACTCTCTATATTTCCAGTATTTCCGTGGTCTTGTCTGTCCTGTTTGGTATGATTTTGGCCATTATGCGAAATGGAAAAAATCCACTCTTCAAGTGGATTGCGACAATCTATATCGAGTTTGTGCGAAACGTGCCTAACTTGCTTTGGATTTTCACAGTCTTCTTGGTCTTCCAAATGAAGTCAACGCCTGCTGGTATTACTGCTTTTACTATTTTTACCACGGCAGCCATGGCCGAGATTATCCGTGGTGGTCTCAACGCCATCGGACCGGGCCAGACCGAAGCTGGTTTGTCACAGGGTTTTACCCCAGTGCAAATCATGGTCTATATCATCATGCCGCAGGCCATTCGCAAGATGCTGCCAGCCATCATCTCGCAGATTGTAACGGTCATCAAGGACACTAGTTTCCTCTACTCCGTTATCGCCCTGCAAGAACTCTTTGGTTCTAGTCAAATCCTCATGGGACGCTACTTTGAGGCAGAACAAGTTTTTGCCCTTTACCTCATGGTTGCTCTCATCTATTTCATTATCAACTTTGCCATTTCAAGCCTGTCACGTTATGTAGCTAAGTCTTGGGCGAGCAGTATTGAATAAACATTCCTCCCAGCCAATTGGTTGGGAGTTTTTTGCTGTCAAAAAAGAAGCCCATTCGGACTTCTTGCTTTATTTATTCTTCTTCAGCTGGTCTTGACTTGCGGGCAATATCTGCTAGGATATGGTCCACAAACTCTGACACAGACTGAGTTTGTGTTGCCTTGCTTCCGTAGCGACGAACGTTGACAGCATTGTCTTCCATTTCCTTGTCACCGACGATGAGCTGGTATGGAATCTTGCTGGTTTGGCTCTGACGGATCTTGTACTGCATCTTCTCGTTACGTTCATCCACGTGTACACGAACGCCACGGTCTTGCAATTCTTTGGCAACCTTCCAAGCGTAATCCAAATGAGCTTCCACAGAGATTGGAATCATGGTCACTTGGGTTGGAGCCAACCAAGTTGGGAAGGCACCCTTGTAGGTTTCAATCAAGATGGCAGTGAAGCGTTCCATAGTCGAGATAACACCACGGTGAATCATGACTGGGCGGTGTTCTTCACCATCAGCACCAATGTAGGTCAGACCAAAGCGTTCTGGCAAGAGGAAGTCCAACTGAATAGTTGACAAAGTTTCCTCGTTACCAAGGGCAGTTTTCACCTGAATATCCAACTTCGGACCGTAAAAGGCTGCTTCACCTTCTGCCTCGAAGTAGTCCACGCCCATTTCATCCATGGCACCCTTCAGCATACGCTGGGCATTTTCCCACATCTCATCGTTGTCATAGTACTTCTCTTTGTCCTCTGGGTCACGATAAGAGAGGCGGAAACGGTAGTCGTTTAGGTTGAAATCTGCGTACACATCGATAATCAACTGGAGAGCTTTTTTGAACTCTTCTTGGATTTGTTCAGGTGTCACGAAGATATGACCGTCGTTGAGAGTCATCTCACGAACCCGCTGCAAACCAGTCAATGCACCTGATTTCTCATAGCGGTGCATCATACCAAGCTCAGCGATACGCACAGGCAACTCACGGTAAGAACGCACATGGTTTTTATAAACTTGAATGTGGTGCGGACAGTTCATCGGACGTAGAACAAACTCCTCACCGTCGCCCATGTCCATAGTTGGGAACATGTCTTCTGAATAATGCTCCCAGTGACCCGAAGTCTTATAGAGTTCAACAGAAGCCAATGGTGGCGTATATACGTGCTGGTAGCCTGAAGCCAATTCCTTGTCTGTGATGTAACGCTCCAAGGTACGACGGATAGTTGCACCGTTTGGCAACCAGAATGGCAAACCTTGACCAACTTCTTGGCTGATCATGAAAAGATCCAATTCCTTACCAAGTTTACGGTGGTCACGTTCTTTGGCCTCTTCACGCATTTGCAGGTAAGCCTTGAGGTCTTTCTTGTCAAACCAAGCTGTACCATAAACACGTTGCATCATTGGATTTTCACTCTTACCACGCCAGTATGCACCAGCCACATTGAGCAATTCAAAAATCTGGATACGGCCTGTTGACGGAACGTGTGGGCCACGGCAGAGGTCAACGTATTCTCCCTGGGTATAAATGGTCAAACCGCCCTCGTCATCAGAGTGCTCTTGAATCAATTCCAACTTGTAAGGATCGTTTTTGAAGATTTCAAGAGCTTCTTCCTTAGTCACCTCACGGCGTTCTGAAGGGAAGTTTTCCTTGACAATCTTCATCATTTCTTCCTGAATGCGTGGCAGGTCTTCATTTGAAATCTGACCAGCCGCATTGTCCGTATCATAGTAGAAACCATCCTGAATAGCTGGACCAACCCCCAACTTGATGTCTGGGAAAAGACGACGAGCCGCTTGGGCAAACAAGTGGGCAGCTGAGTGACGCAAGATGTCCAAGGCATCCTCATGCTCAGGCGTTACGATTTCAAGCGTACCGTCCTCTTCGATGGCACGAGTGGTGTCAATCAATTTACCGTTGAACTTACCAGCAAGAGCCTTCTTCGCCAAAGACTTGCTGATGCTCTCTGCAATTTCAAAAGTAGTCACACCAGCCTGGTACTCACGAACAGCACCATCTGGGAAAGTAATGTTAATCATGTTTATCTCCTTTTTATTTATTTTTTAATCCCCAATAACTCTTCTTTTTGAGTTAAAAAGGTTTCCATTTCTTTTTGGATGTCAATATCCAGTCGGTCAGCCAGTTCAATCAACCACCAGATATTTTCAGCCAGTTTATGCTCCAAGGTATAGGGAGTTTCATCATAGTAACGACCCTGCTCGGTCATAATCAGGCGGTTCATATTGCCAATATCATTGGTCAAAGCCAAGAGGTCCTCTTCAATAGACCACTCTTTGTCGTGGTGCTTGACCTCCAACTCTCTGTAAGCCTTGCGAACGGCTAGGCAACGGTCAATCGTTTCTTGTGGAATGCTGGTCAACTTCATCTCCTTATTTTGTTAAAAAAGAAAATACGACACCCTCGCAAAAGGACGTCGTAACGTGGTTCCACCTTCATTCGCAGTCACACTAAAAAGCCTGACTACCTCAGATTGGCGATAAGGGAACCACCCTTTTATGTTTGCATAAAATCATACCGAGTAGTGTCAATCCTATCTTCTATGTGCTTGCACCCACCGCACACTCTCTTAAAGATTTCCTAGAATTGATAAGTCTCTAAAAGCTATTATAACAGGATTTCCTGATTTTTCAAGGATTTTTCCTCATTTTCTTTCTTAGAGAAAATAGCAGAGCTCCTATCCCATTTCCAATCAGAGCACATAAGGTGTAGACAATCTGATAGAGAATAATCCATTCCTTAAAGAAAAAGATGGTTACAGGATAAAGCAGTAAAACCAAGGCAAGAAGGCTAAGAGAAAAGCCATAAAAAAATCCATAAAGAAGACCCGTTAGGAATAATACAATGGGAGTATAGAGCAGTATATTCCCAACCACCAACTCCTTAGAAAGCATGGTGTCACTAATCAGATGAAAGGCAATCAGATAAATACCTGCATACATGGATAGAACAATGAGAGTTGCCAAAACCAGATTCTTCCAACTCTCTTTCCGAAGCTTTTCCATTTGAAACCTCCAAATTATTCAAAGAAATTCCGGATTGATTTTACTTGTTCGACTGATTTTTTCAATATTTTTGCTGTTGTGTCTGTTGATTTAACTACTACTTTTTGCGGTAGGTAAATAGCCTCTTTGATCAAAGCTTCTGCTACGCTATCTTGATTAGTATGTTCTTTTCTAAAATCATACGAAATCTTCAAATCTAGATAATATTCAAAAACCTTGCGCCCAAAATTCGTAGAAGAAATCTCATAGAGCTTCTTATCAAGCACATATGGATTCATTGGTGGTGTAGCAATAATTGCCTCAACGACGGCATCTGCCAACTCCTGTTCTCGAATGAAGAGTGTCCCAAACATCTTATCTGTTATAACGTTTTTTAAGTAGGGATTGCTATGTGCCAAAATAGGAGTTCCAGAAGCTAAGCTTTCTAAGAAAGTTAGTCCCTGTGTTTCACTGGTCGAAGCAGAAATAAAGAAATCCGCAGCTTTATAATAAAGCGCTGTATCACTTGGAGCAATCATTCCCGTCAACTGGACGTGTTCATCTAGATTAAGCTCCGCTATCATTTCCTGAAGATCATCTGTATAAGGTCCACCTCCGACAATGACCAACTTCACCTTGGGATTTTCCAGCAAAATTTTTGGCATTGCCTGAACGATTGCTTGGATATTCTTCTCGTGAGAAATCCTAGACAGACTTAACAACATCGTTTCATCACTAGCAATTCCTAGTTGTTCCCGCAACTCATCTGTTTCATCCTTGCCAATTTCTGGTCTATTAAACTTTGCCAGGTCAATTCCTGTCGGAATTACTCGTTTAGAAATCGGAACGTTGTAACTCATTAAAAGATCTTCAACAATCTCACTGGGGCAAATTACCCCATCCAAATCTTTTAAAAATGCCCGTACTAAATATTTAACCATCCCGGGACGAATAATCCTCCCCTTGGCAATATAGTGTACGTAGTCTTCATACTGGGTGTGATAAGTATGTACCACTGGAATATCAAGTTCCTTGGCAATCATTTTCCCCAAAATCCCCAAAGAAAATTCTGTATGAGTATGAATAATATCTAGTTTATAGCGACTTGCAATTTTTAAGGCATCTGTAAAACCCGCGTAGGCCACTCGACGATCTTTAAAGGCAAAAAAAGGTACGCTAGGAATTCGGATAATGTCCCAATCTTCGTAGCGATTCACATCCTCATCTGTCGTCGTAAAAATAAATACCGTATGTCCCAATTTCTCCAACTCTGTCTTAAGAGTCCGAATCGAAGTCGCGACTCCTGAAACCTGTGGAAAATAGGTATCCGTAAACAATCCAATCCGCATTTACATCTCCAATACTTGTCGATAGGCATCCACCAATTGGTGGGAAACATTGTCAATCGAGCGACTAACCGCAACCTGGTAGCCCGCCTCACGTTTATCAACCTGCTTGTCTAAGATTTTCTGAATAGAATCGACAAAATCATCCACTGTATGTCCCAATTCGGCAACGTTTTCGTCAATCCAACCATTGTAAACTGGAATATCTCTTAGAACAACATGCTGATGACTAGCAAGAGCTTCCAGAACAACAATCCCTTCTGTTTCCTCATACGATGGGAAGAAAAAGGCATCCGCTCCGCTCATTGCACCTTGAAAAACAGCACCTTTAAAATAACCTGGAAACTCGACATTCGCTGGATGATCTCCCTCAACAATTTTTCTAATATATGACGGAATCAGCCACTTATTGATTGAACCGAGCCAAATGAAGCGGACATGCGGCATCTTTTCGGCTACCTTGACAAAGTCTTCAATTCCTTTACGTCGGAAGTAGAGCCCTGCACAGACAACAACTGGCTGACCTTCTTCAATTTCAAAATGCTCTCGAAAGATTGCTTCCTTACGTTCATCCCTCTTATATTTATCTAAATCAATACCATTCGAAACGGCTATAATTGGCGTTGTCACACCGTAAGACTGGATGAGTTTTTTTGAATACTCTGAAGGAGTGATGACAAAGTCTGCCTTTTGGTACATGCTTGCTAGATATTTCCCTACAAAAGGAGCTAGGGTATTCGAACCGATAAAGGAATTTTGAAAATCTTCCTTCGTGGAATGTCCATGCATGATTACCTTTTTTCCACTCCGTTTGGCTGCATGTAGCAATAACCAGGAGCGTGGACCATAGGTATTGATATGAATGACATCATAATCTCCCAGCAGGTCTGTTGTATAAGGAATACCTGCCATATCTAGCGCTTCCATCTGGTGTTGAAGTGCCCGGCCAATTCCTGATTTCTCTAAAACAGTTTTACCTTCTAAATACAATAGTACTTTCATAATACCATTATAGCCCTTTTTTACATTTTTTCATATTTTAAACTGTATTCTACACGAATTTTGTATCAATTAAAGCCAATACTAAAGAAGATAATCCTAAATATATGATTACATAAAAAACATATAAAACAGATTTTAAAAGCAGAAGGACAGCTTGAATGTTTTTTAGAAGATGTTATAATTTACGAATGGTGCACATTCTGGCACTAAGCGTTCAAAATTTATTGAGGACTTTAGATGTAAAATTTGCATGTTATAACGACACAGATTAGCTACATAAATTATGCTTTGAGAAAGGAAAAAAGAATAATGAATACTAAGAAATGGAGAACATCGCTCCTAATACCAGGAATAGTATTATTTGGAACTGTTGCTCTAGTGAATAATGTATCGGCACAAGAAGTAAAAAATACCATCATCAGCGCAAAACAACCTGATGGGGGACAGGCTACTTCAAAGGCGGTTAATGTCAAAATACCAGCAGTAGTACGACTATTTGGTCGTGAACTTCTAGAAAATGAATTTAAATTTGAGCTTAGAGAAGCGAATGGCGAGGAACTCCCTGTCCTTGATACAGCTCAAAATACAAAAGATGGGCAAGTTAGATTTAAAAATCTATCATTCGATAAGCCTGGCAAATACTGGTATACAATTTCAGAAGTAAAAGATGAGCTTGGTGGTATTGAGTATGATTCAAAATATATTGTAGCAAAAATAACTGTAGAAGATCGAAACGGGCAATTACAGGCAATGATTGAATTTATTGATAATGACAATGTCTTTAACAATTTCTATACACCTGCTCCAGCTGCTGCTAGTCTTTCGATTAAAAAAGTCCTTGAGGGACGTACCTTAAACACCGGTGAATTCGAATTTGTTTTAAAAAATGAAAAAGGCGATGAAATCGAAAAGGTAAGTAATCAAGCAGATGGTTCTGTAAACTTTAGTGCCCTAACATTTACAAAAGAGGGAACCTATACCTACACTGTTTCAGAAGTTGATGGCGGACTTGGCGATATTATCTATGACAAATCAGACATTAAGGCCACTATCACTGTGAAAGATAACAATCACGGACAACTAGTCTCAACAGTGACTTATGAAAATAGCGATCAAATCTTTGAGAATATTTTGAATCCTGGGAAGTTAATAGCGCCAACCACGGATAGCATTATTACTGATATTGAAGCCTCTGAAGAGCAAATGGCTAATAAAGAGAACGATAATATTGAAGCTTCTGAAAAACAGATGCCGACTGTTGAGAACAACAATGCCGTAACACCTGAAAAGCAAATGACTAATAAAGAGAACGATAATATTGAAACCTCTGAAAAACAAATGCCGAGTGTTATGAACGAAAACGCCATAACACCTCAAGAACAAATGGCTAATAAAGAGAAGAATAAGGTTGTAAGCTCTGAAAAACAAATGCCGAGTGTTGTGAACGAAAATGCCGTAACACCTGAAAAGCAAATGACTAATAAAGAGAATGATAAGGTTGTAAGCTCTGAAAAACAGATGCCAAGCATTGTGAACGAAAATGCCGTAACACCTGAAAAGCAAATGACTAATAAAGAGAACGATAATATTGTAATCTCCGAAAAACAGATGCCAAGCATTGTGAACGAAAATGCCGTAACACCTGAAAAGCAAATGACTAATAAAGAGAACGATAATATTGAAACCTCTGAAAAACAGATGCCAAGCATTGTGAACGAAAATGCCGTAACACCTCAAGAACAAATGGCTAATAAAGAGAACGATAAGGTTACAATCTCTGAAAAACAGATGCCGACTGTTGTGAACGAAAATGCCGTAACACCTGAAAAGCAAATGACTAATAAAGAGAACGATAAGGTTGTAATCTCTGAAAAACAGATGCCTGTTAATGAGAAGGACAATGCCGTAACACCTGAAAAGCAAATGGCTAACAAAGAGAATGATAAGGTTGTAATCTCTGAAAAACAGATGCCTGTTAATGGGAACAACCAAAATGGTACAGTCGAAGAAAATTCAAACACTAAACCAACAACTGAAAAAACAGATAAGCAGGAGACTTCAACATTTAAAACCGAAACTGCTAAGCAAATCTTACCAGTAACTGGTGAGAAAGGAAGTTTATGGTTATTGACAAGTGGTATTATCGGGCTTGCAATTGCGTTGTTTACACGTAAACGTAAATTATAATAATCACCTAACTGATACAGTTCTAAAGGATGAGAACAAGCCCAGTACTGCTTCTCTAGATTCGTATCAACACCTCGCACAACTTACAGAGTGTGACAGACTTAAAATCAACCACAAAGCCCCCGCTAAGCTTATACATCTAGCGAGGGCTTTATATTTATTTTTTATAATCTTTTAGTTTTCGGTTAGTATAGCCATTTCGTTTGCTTTTAATACTCGCTTCAAAGGTTCGGGGAACCTTTGAAGACTGGAGATAAGGCGAAGCAAGTTCGCCTCAATAGCTGCTGGTTGCTAGAACAGCCTAAAGGCTGTTCTAGGTTGGAAATGTTTCCTCGCTCGTCGAAGTAATAAAAGATAAACTAAATGATTATAATGTTTGATAGAGTGAGGGTGCGGAGTAATAAGATATCTTATCCGGCTACTCCCATATTTATCACTTAGTTGATTTCCGTACTTTGATTCCGTGGTTAAGAACTACCTCACGGTTTTCCAACTCTTCCTTGTGCATGATTTTGGTGAGCATGCGCATAGCAATTGCACCAATATCATATAGCGGCTGATTGATAGAGGTCAAGTTTGGACGGGTAAACTTGGTCACTAGGGAATCATCACTTGTAATGATTTCAAAGTCTTCTGGAACCTTGATGCCCATATCACTGACACCATTCAATAGACCAGCAGCAATCTCATCTTCTGCAACATAAGCTGCAGTTGCTCCGGCATTCAAAATACGTTCTGCTAGAGCGTAGCCTTCCTCGTATTTATACTTGGATTCAAAAACCAATCCTTCGTTAAACTCGATTCCGTTGTCCTTCAAGCCTTGTTTGTAGCCTGCAAAACGAACTTTACCATTGATGTCATCTACAAGCGGCCCTGATACAAAGGCAATTTTCTTGTTGTTCTTAGCTAACAAATTGACTGCATCAACACTAGCTGCAGCATAGTCAATATTGACACTAGGTAATTGGTGCTCCAAATCCACGGTACCAGCTAAAACAATCGGTGTACGTGAGCGTGAAAACTCCGCACGAATCTTGTCTGTCAAATGATAACCCATGAAAATGATTCCGTCCACCTGTTTTGAGAACAGGGTATTTACCACATTGATTTCTTTCTCATCATTTTCATCACTGTTTGCTAAGACGATATTGTATTTGTACATATCGGCAATATCATCGATACCTTTGGCCAAGGTTGCAAAATAAGCATTAGCAATGTTTGGAATCACAACCCCCACAGTGGTAGTCTTCTTGCTGGCCAAGCCACGTGCAACCGCATTCGGACGATAATCCAAACGGTCGATGACTTCTAATACTTTTTTACGAGTATTTTCCTTTACGTTTTTATTCCCATTTACCACGCGCGATACTGTCGCCATGGATACACCTGCTTCGCGGGCAACGTCATAAATCGTTACCGTATCGTCAGTGTTTAACATACGTTATGTACTCCCTTTCAATAGTTCTAGTTCTATGAAAATTACGCTTTCACTCAAGTATAGTGTATCACTTTTTGAAACCACTTTCAAGAGAAAAATACCATTTTTTTGATAATACTTGCAATTTTTTTCATTTTTTGGAACAATAGTCTATATAATAAACGAAACTTTCACTTTTTTTACCACTACATGCTAGAAAGGTCTCCACTATGTCAAAATTACATCATGTTAAATCCTACTTAGAAGCCAACAAAATGGACTTGGCCATCTTCTCTGATCCAGTTAGCATCTATTATCTGACTGGCTATCATAGCGATCCTCATGAGCGCCACATGATGCTCTTTGTTATGCCTGACCACGACTCACTACTCTTTCTCCCTGCCTTGGATGTAGAACGTGCAGTTGCGACTGTTGACTTTCCTGTAGCCGGCTATATGGACTCAGAAAATCCATGGCAGATTATCAAAAACAAATTGCCACAAAAATCTTTCTCGGCAATCGGTGCAGAATTTGATAATTTGAATTTAACCCGCTACCATGGTCTTCAGTCTATCTTTAGCCAACCATTTTCAGACATTACACCTCTGATTAATACTATGAAATTAATCAAATCTCGTGATGAAATTGAAAAAATGCTGGTTGCTGGGGAGTTTGCGGATAAGGCTATGCAGGTTGGGTTTAACAATATCTCACTCAACGTAACCGAAACGGATATTATTGCTCAGATTGAATTTGAAATGAAGAAACAAGGCATCTCAAAAATGAGCTTTGATACCATGGTCTTAACAGGAAATAATGCCGCTAACCCTCACGGAATTCCATCGACAAACAAAATCGAAAATGACGCTCTGCTATTGTTCGACCTAGGTGTAGAAACTTTGGGCTATACCTCTGATATGACGCGCACAGTCGCTGTCGGTAAGCCAGACCAGTTTAAACAGGATATTTACAACTTAACTTTAGAGGCTCATATGGCTGCAGTTAATATGATTAAGCCTGGTGTGACCGCTAGTGAAATTGACTATGCCGCTCGCTCTGTGATTGAAAAAGCAGGTTATGGCGAGTACTTCAACCACCGACTCGGTCACGGTTTGGGAATGAATGTCCATGAATTCCCATCAATTATGGAAGGCAATGATTTGGTCATCGAAGAAGGTATGTGTTTCTCTGTCGAGCCTGGTATTTACATCCCTGGAAAAGTTGGTGTTCGTATCGAGGATTGTGGTTACGTTACCAAAAATGGCTTTGAAGTCTTTACAAAAACACCAAAAGAACTTTTGTATTTTGAAGGGTAATGGGGACCAATCGTTTTTCACTCATCAAAGCTCGTTGACAACTGTTCATTTTGATCTTCAAAGAACATTAAATAGAAGTGCTGTGAAGCCAAGTATTAAAATAAAAGCATACGATCATGTTACCGAGGAGTTTCATAATCGTATGCTTTATTTATTTGTATCTAATCAAATCTTGAGAAACTGTAACTGATACTCTTCGAAAATCAAAATCAGACGTTGTTGACTTGATTTGATGAGTGAAAGGCTCCAGTGGAGCCTTTCAGCCTGTTACCTTGAAACAAAATAGTAACAGGGTTCTATCTGCGTAAGTAGAAACGAACTACGTTCGCTCTATCTCCAACCTCCAAAGGTTCCCCAAACCTTTGGAGCTAGTCTGATTTTGATTTTCATTGAGTATGAGAACAAGGCTAAGTCCACAAAGAAGGCTGTTTTATCTAAAAATTACGTCCGTTTTTACCGTAACCGTATTTTTCCATAAAGTCTTGACGGAATTCCAAAAGGTTGTCATCCATGATTGCTTGACGGACATTTTTCATCAAATTAATCAAGAAGTAGAGATTGTGATAACTTGTCAAACGAATACCAAATGTCTCGTCGGCCTTAAGTAAATGGCGGAGATACGCACGTGTATAGTTTTTACATGTGTAGCAATCGCACTCTGGATCTAACGGTGTAAAGTCCTCAGCGAACTGAGCATTTTTCACTACAAGACGTCCACGACTGGTCATACAGGTTCCATTACGCGCAATACGTGTTGGTAATACACAGTCAAACATATCAACCCCACGAATTACGCCATCAATCAAGCTATCTGGTGCTCCAACCCCCATGAGGTAGCGTGGTTTATTCTCTGGTAAAAGAGGGGTCGTGAAGTCCAGGACAGCATTCATTTCAGCGTGTGTTTCACCAACAGCCAATCCTCCAATAGAGTAGCCTGGAAAATCCATGCTAACCAAATCATGAGCTGATTGGCGACGAAGATCTTCAAAACCAGCACCTTGTACAATACCAAATAAGCCTTGGTCATGCGGACGGCGGTGAGCCTTGAGACCACGTTCTGCCCAACGACTTGTTCTTTCGATGGATTTTTTTACATAGTCATAAGGCTGGTAGAACTGCGGACACTCATCAAAGCTCATCATAATGTCAGAGCCAAGATTGTTCTGAATAGAGATAGCTTTTTCAGGTGACAGGAACATCTTACTACCATTGAGATGGTTTTTGAAGGTCACACCTTCTTCTGAGATATTGCGACTATCCGCCAAAGAATAAACCTGGAAACCACCTGAGTCAGTCAGAATCGGTTGATCCCAGTTCATAAATTTGTGCAAACCACCTGCACGCGCCACCAATTCATCACCTGGACGAAGCCACAAATGATAGGTATTGGATAGGATAATTCCTGATCCCATCTCTTTCAATTCTTCAGGCGACATGGTCTTTACCGTTGCCTGAGTCCCAACTGGCATAAACATGGGGGTCGGAAAGGTCCCGTGTGGGGTAATAATTTCACCCAAACGTGCACCTGTGTGCTTTTCTTTCTTAATCAAGCGATACTTGATTGGAACATCTGTCATCTTTTATTTACCTCCCGCTAGGAAAAACAGTCCTAGGAATTTAATCTTGCATGGTCTAATCCATCAGAATGTCTTAAATGTTCTCGCTTATTTCAGCGATATTTACCTTGTCTTCTACTTATTTAATAGTAAATAGATAGGCGCATCACAACAAACTGACAAATTATAGTCATTTAGTTTATCTTTGACTACTTCGACGAGCGAAAGGTTGGGCTCAAGACCAACCTCGCTTCTCAGGGGGCGTGTCAACATCTCAGCTCAACAACTTAAAACTAGGACTTGTTGACGAACTTTTTTTAACCAGTCTAGTTCTTTCCCACTCCCTATTTCCAACTTCAAACACTCCACTAGAGTATTTGAACTCGCTCTGCCGTACTTCATAAAAGCAAACTAAACGATTATACCACAGCACCTTCCAGTCTATCAAAAAAAGCCTAGCTTGTCATCTAGAATTATGTTACAATGTTAAGATAAGGAGGTTATGTAGATGTTTACAATTTTTAATATACGTGAGCGGGCTCGCCAAACGCTAAACGAGACACCTGGTATCTATCAAGTGGCCGTCATCCCCGTCACCATTTCTGTTATCGTTCAGTTAATTTCTTTCTCTCGCAATAGCCTTGCTGGAGTATCAGCTGAAGAACTTGCTAGTCCGAGCTACTTTATTTCTACCTCTTTGTTTCCAATATTTTACGGATTGCTACTAGGAATGTTGTCATTATCAGTCATATGGACTATCTTCAATATCATCAAAAGGGGCAAAACTACCACATCATTCAAAGATTCCTTGAGCATTTTCAATCATAAAGATTTCTGGAAAATCTTTCGAACTTACATTTTAAAAAGTTTCTTGCTCTTCCTTTGGGGGATCCTGTTTTACCTTGGTATCGGTCTACTTATCGGTGCCGGAACGATGATTACGATTATAGCTGCATCCAGTCAAACCTTGGACCCTAATGCACTCCCTATGGAAATCCTTGCCATACTGGGATTAATGGCCATGGGAGGCATCTTACTTATGCTTTTAGGGTTGGCTCTTTATATTCCACAAATCTATGCTTACTCACAGGTAGAATATATCTTGTTTGAACAATTGGAACGCAAAGAATATACAGGCGCCTTTTCAATCATTCGGTCTAGCCGAAAGTTGATGAAAGGTTACAAATTCAAACGCTTTACACTTGATTTATCTTTCATTGGTTGGTTCCTTCTTGTCATTATTACATTTGGATTGGCAGGTTTATATGTATGGCCGTATCACTATGCTGCACAAATGCACTTCCATGAAGAAATTTTAGATGATCAGGCTAAGAAAATGAGTTACGTATAAAAATAAGAGCGATATTTGCTCTTATTTTTATATAAGTTTTTGTGTCGATATTTAAGAAAAAAATATATCAATAATTGGTGCAAACAGTTGGATTGTGTTATACTATGACTGAGGAGCGACAAAGGACTATTTAGCCTGCTTGGTATTGGAGCAGATTTCTTCCTTTCTATTTTTACGCCATGTGTAGTAATTTGTTCCAATTCTAAGCGCTCCTCACTTAGAGTCATCCAGCAGTTCAATGGTTCATTGAGCTGCTTTTTTCGATGAAAAAGGGAGTGAGAAAGAACTCGACTGGTCTAAAAAAGAGTTCGTCTTCTCACCCCCGCACAGTTGATTAGGTCAGATTTGGAGTGTAATACACGAACAAATCTGCCAATCAACCACTGCGCTGAGATGTTGATACGAACTCTGAGTAGTAGCCGCTGGGCTTTTTGCCCAGCCTCTATTAGTATCGTTCTTTCATTTCAAGATATTCAATCTTGATACATTTATTCATGACAATATCGTTACAACCTGCCTGACGCAACAGTTTTTCTGCTTCTTGACTTTCTAAACCAAGTTGAGCCCAGAAAACTTTGGCGTTCGACTGGATAAATTCCTGTGCTACCTCTGATAAAAATTCACTTCTGCGGAAAATATCTACAATATCAATAGGTTGGTCAATCTCTGCTAGACTACTATAGACCAACTCGCCTAAAATAGTCCCACCAGCAGCCTTGGGATTAACCGGAATAATTTTATAGCCCGCTTCCTGCATGAGCTTGGAAACGCGGTAAGCTGCTGTCTCTTCTCGACTAGACAAACCGACCACTGCAATGGTCTTAGCCTTTTTCAAATAGTCAAAGATAATGTCCTGACTAGGATTTTGGAAGGAATAAGACATAGATACCTCCTTTAATGTATATTAAATGTTAGAATCAATAAAAGCTTAATGAATAAAGTCTGCTATAACACAATCTTGTCAGTTCATCTAGAATAATCTAACTAGTTATCGTCATTTAGTATTTCTTTTATTACTTCGTTAACTCGCCTTGCCTAACTCCAGTACTGCCTGCGGCTCGTTGCCTAGTACTAAAAGTAAACTAAAAGACTATACTAACTTAGCTTGTTTATCCTGATTATTTTTTAGCAATTTGGTACACAACATCCTTAACTTGGCCGATAACCTTTTTAAGATTGGTACGCTTTTTATCATCTCCTGGATCTAAGGAATAATAGATTGAACCAACAACCACGGAGTCATCATAAGCAGCTGTCGATTCCATCCGATAAAAAGTCAAACGAGCTAATTTTTGATCTGTTAATAACTGTCGCCCAACCTGCCATTCCTGACCATTGATTGTGACAACCGTCTTTTCATTGAAAGAATGATTTGTTTCAACCATCCGTGCTTCTAATTCCTCCGGCGTCATATTGCGACCTT
Source organism: Streptococcus sp. 2022WUSS135 (assembly GCF_044427045.1). Lineage (NCBI taxonomy): Bacteria > Bacillati > Bacillota > Bacilli > Lactobacillales > Streptococcaceae > Streptococcus > Streptococcus sp. 2022WUSS135. The sequence continues at coordinate 11,699 of NZ_JAOTGL010000019.1, read as the reverse complement.
CTTCCAATGGAGACTGATTAAAAGCATTGATATTATAGAGTTGGACCATGTAATTGCTGGAACCTTCTTTTACATCATAGACTGCAGCGACTGTCTCATCCTTAGTATTTTCTGCATTAATTGTCCAAGTAGATGGCACATCATAATAACGGAAATATTCCTTGATATTCCCATTTTCATCTTTTTCAGCAACACCATTATTGGCCGCATAAATCTTGTGGCCTTTTTGTGTTTCGTCGGCAGGTGGTGTACTATTAACAGCTACAACCTCTGCATTTGCTAAAACATTGAACTGTTCGTTCGTAGTATCTTGCTTTTCTTGCAAAATCGGTAAGGTGGTTGAAAACTCTTCCCCTGAAGAAGCTGGTGTTTTCTCAGTCTTCTGCGATGCTTTTCCGCAACCTGCAAGCAGAAGACTACATAGACCAATACAAAGAATTAATTTTTTCATACTTTTTCCTTTCTTACTTTGCTTCATACCATGTTGAACCTTCATTTTCATCCGCAATCAATGGCACAGACAGGCTAATCGCCGATTCCATGGTCTCTTTTACCATGGCTTTTACCGTTTCTAGCTCTGCCACTGGGACTTCCAAAACAATCTCATCGTGTACTTGCAATAACATACGTGTCGCAAGACCTGCTTCAGTCAAAGCCTTGTCAAGATTAATCATGGCTACTTTGAGAATATCTGCAGCCGAACCTTGAATTGGTGAGTTGATGGCTGTTCGTTCCGCAAAATTACGGACATTGAAATTGCGAGAGTTTATATCTGGTAATTCACGACGGCGTTTGTAAATCGTCTCTACATAACCCTTATCACGTGCCTCACGAACAATGGTTTCCATGTAATTCTTAATTCCTGGGAAGCGTTCAAAATAGGTATCGATATAGGCTTTAGCTTCCTTACGTGTAATCCCCAAGTTATTGGATAGACCGAAATCTGAAATACCGTAGACGACACCGAAGTTTACAGCCTTGGCATTCCGACGGTCATTTGGTGTCACATCCTCAGCTCTTTCGATACCGAAGACCCGCATAGCTGTCGAAGTGTGAATATCTGCACCTTGCTGGAAGGCCTCAATCAAATGCTGGTCCTGAGAAATATGAGCCAAGACGCGCAATTCAATCTGTGAATAGTCCGATGCTAAAAGGACACTATTTTCAAGCGATGGCACAAATGCCTTACGAATCAAGCGCCCTTGTTCTAGACGAACAGGAATATTTTGCAAGTTAGGGTCCGTCGAAGATAGGCGACCTGTTTGTGTCAAATCCTGTACATAGCGGGTATGAATCTTACCATCTTCTAAAATGGCATCCTGCAAGCCGACTACATAAGTTGATTGAAGCTTGGTAATCTGACGGTATTCTAAGATTTTTGAAACAACTGGTGCAATTGGCGCTAATCGTTCTAAGACATCCACTGCTGTTGAATAGCCTGTCTTGGTCTTCTTGGTATATTCCAACGGCAGTCCCATATCTTCAAAGAGAATGGTCCCAAGCTGCTTAGGCGAATTGATATTAAATTCCTGACCAGCTAGTTCATAGATTTCCTTGGTCAACTGGTCAATCAAAACTTCGTTTTCAGATTGCATAGCTTTGAGAGTCTCAGCTTCCACCTTAATACCAGCAATCTCCATCTTAGCTAAAACATTTGCCAGTGGCAACTCCATGTCAAACAAAAGATCTAATTGCTGATTTTCTTCTAATTTGGTCAGCATCGGCTCTTCTGTCTCAATCAAAACCTGAACCTTACGTGCCAAGTGTGGGAAAAAGACCTCGCGTTCAGGCAAGTCTAACTTAGCCCCCTTGCCATAAACTGCCTCATCTGGAACAAGACTGGTCTGACCATAGAGGTTGGCAATGGTTGTTAGGGAGTTGTCCTCAACGGTGGAAAGCAAGTATTTGGCTAGACGGCTATCGAAAGTAGCTAGAGGTAGCGTAATCTCTTTTCGGTCTAGAAGAACTTTTCCACGCTTAAAGTCATAGGTTTTTATGGTTTGGTTTTCTAAAAAGTCACGTAAGACTGGACTATCAAGTAGCTCAGGCCCTCCGACATAGATTTTCTCCTTATCCCCCCAAGCTAAACCAACCAAATCCTCTCGGTGATAATTTTCACCCAAGATTTCAAAATAGAAAAACTGGTCTTGTTTGAGCATAGCGGGGCTGATTTCCGTTACGATTTGGAAATCGAGTACCGCTTCCTCTTGTGAGCTGGTCGTACCTAACTGAGCCCTTAATTGCTTGAAGCCCATGTCATCATAAAATTGTCCCAGTTCATCCACCTTAGGACCTTGATAAACAATGTCATCCAGACCAATTTCGATTGGTGCCTGAGTATCAATGGTAGCAAGTGTACGAGATAGGAAGGCCTTCTCCTTATCAGCAATCAGGTTTTCCTTCATCTTAGAACCCTTCATGCTGTCAATGTTTTCGTAGATACCATCCAAAGAACCAAATTCTGTCAGGAGTTTTAGACCTGTTTTTTCACCGATTTTGGTCACCCCAGGGATGTTATCGGACTTATCTCCCATTAGAGCCTTGAGGTCAATAAACTGAGTAGGGGTAATCCCCATTTTTTCCATGAGGTAGGCTGGGGTAAATTCTTCGAATTCGGCTACACCTTTCTTGGAAATTTCGACTACGGTGTTCTCATCAGTCAGCTGGATCAAATCCTTATCACCGCTAACAATGGTCACATCGAAAGGAATGTCTGTCCGCTCTGCCATTTTGTCCAAGGTACCGATAATGTCATCTGCCTCATACTGATCCAGTTCGTAATGCTTGACTCCCATGGCATCCAACATCTGACGGATAAAAGGAAACTGCTCACGGAATTCATCTGGAGTCTTGGCACGACCTGCCTTATAGTCTGCATACATCTCCGTACGGAAAGTGGTCTTTCCAGCATCAAAAGCCACGAGAATATGGGTCGGTTCAATCCGCTTCATCATGTGGTCTAGCATGAGATTGAAGCCGTAGATAGCATTGGTGTGAAGGCCTGTCGGACTCTTAAAACGATCAATTTGATTATAAAGTGCAAAGAAAGCACGGAAGGCTATCGAAGAGCCATCAATTAATAATAATTTATTTTTTTTCATGTCTCTATTATAGCATGAAACGTATGTTTTAGTAGACTAGGGAGGGCTGGAATAATAGAAAATCCCAGTCAGTGACTAGGATTTTCCGTGTGATAAACATTACTCAACAGATTTTAGTGCTTCTAACATATCCACCTTTCTCAGATGATGATTGATGTACCAACCAAGAGCAGCCAAAATTCCACTAATGGCTAAGATAGGAATGAGATAGACTTCTAGTCCGACAGATGGATTGAATCGGATACTGTCCGAACCAATCATGGCAAGAAGGAGCTTGTGGAGATAAATACCGCCAACCAGTCCAACCAACATACCAATCAGCGAAAGGGCAATGGTTTCACGATAGATGTACATGGTCACCTCTTTATTGTGGAAGCCCAGTACCTTGATGGTGGATAATTCACGAATCCGTTCAGACATATTGATAATTGTAAGGTTGTAAAGAATAACCAAACCAAGCAAGATGGATAGAATGACTAGAATGGTCATGATGGTCTGAAGCGAGCCTGCAATCGTGGTAAGCATGTCTATAAGAGAAGTATTTTGAACCAAACTTCTGACTGCTGGCATCGCTAGGAGTTGACTTGCAAGAGTCTGAATATGCCCCAACTGACTGTCTTTCAACTGAACCAGATAGGCATTGGCAGTCTTCTGCTTGCCTGTCACTTGTTCGTAGTAGCTATCTGTCATATAGATAAAATGCCCTGCGTACATATCAGCCACAGCCTCTACCCTGACTGAAACTTCCTTATCTTCCAAGGTCAGTGATAATTTATCACCAACTGAAACTCCGTAGATTTGCGCCAATTTTTCTGTGAGGACAATCCCCCTATCACTCAGTTTAATTGGGTGACCTGTCGAACTTTCCAGACTGACTTGATTTCCAAAATCCCGACGATCTGAAATGTAGAGACTAATCGATAGATTCTTTCTCTGACCGTTTTCTTCCACCGTTTGATTGAGCTGTTCAAAAGCCACTGGCAAGGATTGGCGAACCTGATCTGACTGAAGAAAATGTGTTAACTTATCCAACTCTTCCTCAGTAGCTCTGCTATTTTCCACCACCAGCATATCATAATAGATCAGCTCTCCAAACTGTCGTTGGACAACTCCTGAAATAGAGGAACGGATACCCAGTCCTCCAAAAAGAAGGGCGACGGTCCCTGCTACTCCAAAGATGGTCATAAGCATACGAAGCTTGTAGCGGAAGATATTGCGGGCTGTCACCTTATGGGTAAAGCTTAGACGAGACCAGATAGCCGGCCATTTTTCGAGCCAAATGCTGGAGCCTGTAACCGGTGGCTTAGGTAAAAGTAGCTGAGCAGGTTTTTCTGTCAGTTCCCGACGAGCCACCAAGTAAGCTGGCAGGACCGAGGAAGCCAGAGACAGGAGCAAGGCTAAACCTGTCCAAAGGGGATAAAAATGAAGTTTAGCTGGTCCAATCACGGTTGTCTGCGTAATAATGTTGGAAATAAGTGGAGACAAGAGGAGATTCCCTGCTATTATGCCGACTATTGTTCCTGCCAGACCTGCCGCCAAACCATAGAGAATGAACTTAGCCATAATCTGTCTATTCGTATAGCCAAGGGCCTTGAAGAGACCTGACTGGGTTCGCTCTTCATCGACAAAACGGGCCATGGTAGTAAAGGTCACTAGAGCTGCGACAAGGTAGAGAACAACTGGGAAGACATTGCCCACTGCCGCAATAGACCTAGTCGCATTGCTATAGGTAGTATAGCCATCCCCCCCTGGTAGGCTTGTTCGAGTATAGACCTGATAAGGCGCTTTTCCCAGCTTACTTAAGTCGGATTTGGCCTGAGCAATCTCGGTTTGAGCTTGGCTAATTTCTTGATCGGCCGAAGCTTTCTTTTCAGAAAATTGGGATTGAGCTTGACTTAACTCTTTATCAGCCTCCTCCAAACGGAGTTCTTCCTGACGGAGCAGTTGATTTGAAGACTCTAACTGGCTCAGCCCCCATTCATAGTCTTCTACTCCTTTATTGTAGGCTGCAATACCTTGTTCATACTGACTCAAACCTGCTTGATAACGGGCCAAACCTGCCTGATATTCTTGATTCCAAGTTTGGTACTGGGCTAGATTGCTATTGTATTCATTTTGTTTGGTTTGATAGTAATCATAACCTTGTAAATAGGCTTGGTTGGCCTGCTCATGTGCAGATTCCATTTGGTCTAATCGGCTTTTCTCAACATCCAAACCTTCCTGTCTAGCCAACAAGTCAGGATAGTCTGAGAGGGTTTGGCCTTCTTGCAAGTGATTGGCAATTTCGAGGTCTAACTCTTGCTGAGCTTGAAACCAACTAGCTCGCCCTGTGGAAATCTGAGATGCGGTCTGACTCAGTTGGGCATTTTGGGAATCCAATTCTTGCTTGGCCTTTTCTAACTGCTGGGCTGACGTTTCTAATTCCATCTGATAGCCGTCTAGAAACGAAGCAGTCTGTTCTAATTGAGCCTTACGCCCATCCAATTCCTTTTTACTTTCTTCCAATTCAAACTTATTTTTTAATAGTTGGGCTTGGGCAGCTCGTAATTCAGCTTCCGTTTGGACAACCTTAGCCCTACCACGCGCAAACTCTCTACGACCTGTCGCTAATTGCTCCTCCCCTGTTTCCAGTTCTGACTCTGCCTGTTCAAGCTGGGATTGAGCCTGAGCAATTTCCTCTTCCCCTTTTGAAATATCTGTCTGTCCATCTGACTGAATAGCTGCCAATCGTTGTTCATCATTGTTAGCCAATAACTTTTCTAAGTCTTCTTGGTGCTGGTCCAACCTGTCTTGATAGGCCTGACTGTAATATGGTAAATCAACCAAATCATCATAGCGAATACGGGCAATAGTGTAAACTTCTGATTTGAAGGTATCCTGACTAACAAGGCCGTAGCCACCTAACTGCCCATCACCACTTGCAGCCATGCCCATGGTTTCATTGTCCCAAATTTCTGCTGATGCGACAAAGCCCACAAGAGTAAAACTTGTCTGTGTCAAGATTTTTCCATCCTTATCAGACTCCGTCACTTGAACAGTATCGTCCAATTTATAACGATTTTTTAAAGAAGCTGATAGGGCTATTTGCTCCTTTTGACTGGGCATTTCCCCTTCTACTAGCTTATAGGTCGATAGGGTCTTGGGAGCTGAAAACAGCCGAATTGCAGTCTGGCCTTCATTAGTAACCACATCTTTAAAGTAGCCCGCTTCAAGAGTAGCACCTTCTATCGTTTCTAATTCGTCAAGGTCAGCTTGACTAAGTCCCAGACCTGAAATTACTGCCAAATCCATCGTTCGATGACTGGCTATATAGGCTTGGGCCGTCTTTTCCATATTGGGAGCTGTTACTTTCAGACCTGTCAAAGCTAGAGCTCCTAGCATCATCAGGCTAAATATGGACAAAAAACGCCCCTTGGAAGAAAGCAGAGATTGTCTCATATCCTTCCAGTAGATTTTCTTTTTCATAGTTTCACCCACTAATATTCTAGGCTTGCAATATCCTGTGGTTCTGCGTGTAACTCAACGGAGTGTACACGGGCATCCCGCATTCGAATCACTCTGTCTGCAATAGGGGCTAGGGAACTATTGTGGGTAACGATAATCACCGTCGCCCCCTGCTTGCGGGACATATCTTGTAAGATTTGCAAGACCTGCTTACCTGTTTGATAATCCAGGGCTCCTGTCGGTTCATCACAGAGGAGAATTTTAGGCTTTTTTGCAACGGCACGGGCAATAGCCACACGTTGTTGTTCGCCGCCTGAAAGCTGAGCGGGGAAATTATTGATACGGTGACCGAGTCCGACCTGTTCCAAGACCTCCTCGGCATCCAAAGCATCCTTGACAATTTCTGCTGCCAACTCCACATTTTCCTTGGCGGTCAGATTGGCAACCAAGTTATAAAATTGAAAGACAAAACCTACATCATCTCTACGATAATTGGTCAGTTCATGACTTGAAAGCTTGGCAATATCCACACCGTCAATCCAAACCTCCCCCTCGTCATTGCTATCCATGCCACCTAAGATATTGAGCAGAGTGGATTTGCCCGCACCCGATGAGCCAAGAATGATGACCAGCTCCCCCTTTTCAATCTCAAAGGACACACCGTCATTTGCCACAATGGTCGCATCCCCCATTTGGTAGTATTTTGACGAATTCTTTACTTGGATGTAGGACATGGCACACCTCGCTTCTTCTCTTCCTAACAACTGTATTCTTACTACTTATTATAGCACAAAAGAGGGTTTCTCACCCTCTCCTATTATCTTTTAGATTTGGGCAATAGCAGAGCCACCATAGAGTTTCAATTCTTCTCTGATGGTCTGGTAGTAGTAGCGATCAAAAGCCTTCCAAGCCTGCCTGCTTTTCTCACTCAATCGCAGATCACCCAGTCCAACCAAAAAACTGGTCGAACGGTAGAATTTCTCAATCGCAATCAATTCTGAATTGGTGACCGACTTGGCCTCCGACAATATGCGTGTCGTCTCTGTCAAATTATGCTGGAACCGTTGTTCATCAGCTGTTCCAACTTTATCTGCTTGAAAGGCCTGATTCAAGTCTTGAATGAGGGCCAAAACGTCTTGAATAATCTGTGTCTTTTCCATAAAAGACCCTCCTTGTTTATGATGAATTTAGTATATCAAATTAGACAAAAATATTCCAGTCCTTTGTATAATCCTTCGATTTATGTTTATATTGATATTATAATTGTAGAAAATGACACATTTATACATCTATCCGTTCCCATTTCTCCCCTGGAGGTATCTATGTTTCAGATTGAAGGTAAGCTATTTTTCCGTAGTAAAAAAAACTTAGTCGCTATCTTGGTCTTGTTGTTGACAATTCTAGCTAGTTCCCTTCTAGCAGGCTACCACAATCGGCAAGCCAAATTAAAGGTCATCCAACACTATGAACAGTCTATCCGAAATTTTGAAAATATCATTCAAGATTTAGAAACACAGTATCAGAATCAAGCACTCAGCGAAGAAGATTATCAGGCTGAACAAACATTTTTTACAGACTATATTGCCAACTACCAGAAGGAGATTGAGGCGGTCAAGAAGGAGGACTGGACCTATTTTTCTTTTAAACAAAGTATAAATTTCTAATTATCTTTTTATATTTTCTTAAATGCTCGTAAAGCCTTATTCTATGTGCTTTCGAGTATTTTTACTGTAGGAAGATACTTCACGTTTCTTTGCATATTTCCTCATGTCTTAGCTGTCAGAAGTGGTAAATAAGTAGTAAATTCATTTGTACTACTAAGCAACAAGACGCTCCTGTTGCTTCTCTTTATTCAAGCGTTTCATTTCTGCCATTGCAGAATCGAATGTTGCATGTGCGTAATAGTTCAGCGTCATGGCTATATTAGCATGTCCCATAATGTACTGTAATGCCTTTGGATTCATTCCTGCATTTGCATAGTTGGTACAGAATGTATGTCGCAAACTATGTGGAGTGATGTGTGGCAATTTATCCTCGTTATACTTATTGTATTTCTTAACAAGACCTTTCATCATGCCGTTGTAATCACTTGCCACTTTTGGATAGTTCTTTCTATTAAGAAAGAGGAAATCACTATATCCATCAATCTCAACACGCTTATCATTCTTTCGATTCGCTAACACTCGCTTAAATGCTTGATAGGCTTCTTCAACCATAGGAACTTGACGTTCGCCACTTTTGGTCTTTGGTGTTTCAATGTAGTACCCAATTTCAGTATCTCTCAATAGCTGATGGTCTATATTGACAAGACGATTCTCAAAATCTAAATCTGGAAGTGTCAAACCACCAAACTCTGAAATACGAAGACCTGTTTTTAAGAGTATCAGAATTTCATCATAATTTTTGCTGTAGGTTTTATCAGCTTTTGCAAAGGCTAACAGTTTTTCTTCCTGTTCTTCTGTTAGTACGGTCTTAGGGACAGTATCATCATCAAGAACTGCTTTCAGTTGAAAGTCAAATGGATTCTTCCGAACACAATCATCTTGTATAGCAATATAGAATGAAGCCTTTAAAGAACGTTTGTAGTTATTGATGGTTTGATAAGCATAACCATTTTCACTCATTCTAATAGCCCATTCTTTAGCGTCTGATGGCTTAATACTGTCAATACTTCTTACACCTAACTTGTCTTTCTTCAAAATATCCATAAGATATTTGCGTCCAGTTTCAGTGTTTTTTCTAACCTTTGGTCTTTGAGCGTTCTGTTTTGCGTAAAGCTGGCAGAGTGTCATTTTCTTTCCTACAACATCAATACCATCATGAATGTCTTTCTGTAACTCTGCGATTTTCTCTCTAAGTGAGATACAATCACGCTTTCCTGCTGGTACTCGGTCTGTAGCCACAAGTTTCCACGAGTAAACAAATTGCGGTTCTCCAAATGAATCTATATATTTGTATAAGTATCTTCCGTCTTTTCGTTGGCTCTCTCCAGTCTTTAAGATTCGACCTTTATTGTCACGTCTTTTTTCTGACATGGCATTTGCTCCTTTCCTTTATGGAAAGAGCCTTGATACGACTTAATACTATTTTATCATATACAAGACCCTTTGGCGACGCTAGATTGCGTCCAATGTATCTATAATTTTTTCAAATTGTTTTCGTTTAATCTGAATACGATTGCCATTCATAATCAGCCAATCAGCATTTTTATTTTCCTCTGCCAAGCGTCGTAGCTTGTTTTCGCCAATACGAAAATATTTTGACGCTTCTTCAATGGTTAGGGTATAACGTTCCCAAATAGGAATGTCAGTCTGCTTCATAAAATCCTCCTTTCCAAATCACTTATTTGGATTTCATAAAAGTTGTTTTACCAGCAATCGAACAGCTTTAGCAAAGCTCACGGGAGTTCCACCCCTGCATGGTTCTCATGTAGCCATACTCATTGCCTGCGACGGTTTTATCACGCTCGGACTATTGACTGTATGGGAGTATCATTATCACGATAAGAATGTCGTTGCAGGCAATCCTGCTAAAGATTGCTTCTCGGATCACTAACATGAATCGCTCGCTATCTTTATAAGATAGGTCATGGCGGTTAGTTCCGTTGGCTCTTTTCTTATCGAAACGTATTCGATTACTTTTATTCAGTTTTCAAAGAACAATGGCTCGTTAGCCTATCAAAACATACTGAAAGACAATATGCTTTGATGGAATAACAAACCTCCCTGTTCGGGAAGCGTGGAATGGTTTAGCACGCTTCCACGAAAGGAGAGAGGATATTACTTAATTTCAAATGACAAAATCTTTGTAATCAGTCTGGTTTCCATTCTTCCACGTAAGACTTCATCAACGACCATACTTTGATTGCCATATTCATCTTTCATAAGTCGTAGGGAACGCTTCGTTATGTACCCTCTGTAATGATGTAGAATCTGGTTAATCGCTTCGGTATCGCCATCTGTTGCCTTTACAATGAGAGGAAAGGGAATCATAGGATATTGTGTTTTCATTCTTCAAATTCCTCCATAAACTTTTTAATTAAGGCTAGTCCACTGGTTCTATGCCGATAGACAGTAGAACGGTTCAATTTCAACAGGTCTGCAATTTCTGAATCGCTCATGTCCATAAAGTAAAACAGCAGTAGAATTTCACGTTTCTTGTCTGGCAACTCACGTAATGCTTCACTCAACAAATCATTTTCAACGCCTACTGATAACCCATTGAGTGTAAAAATCTGAAAGTCAGTTGAATAGTTATCTGTTGTCGCAAACTGGCTAACAAGATAATCGCCAACATCCGAAAAGGACACCTCACGCTTTGCAATCCTTGAAAGATAAAGCATATAATTCTTTCGCTCGTCTTCCATAGCACGTTTACAGATATAGTCAAACTGATTTTCTATTGTGGTCTGAAAAGAAGATGGTTTCATGTTTCTCACCCCCTTTCTGTCTAGGAAAGGAAGTGAGCCTTGCTCGTTTATCTCCTTTCACTCTTAGTCCCAATGTGAAAGGGGGATTTGTTGCATTACTGATAAATAAACTTTGTAAAAAAGTTCTGAATAGCCAAAAAAGCATATAAACAGATTTATTTCTCTGTTTACATGCTTCTGTTATTCTATCTATATGATTTATAAAACCACATTGGTGGACGTACTTATCTATTGCAGATAGACGACTTTTTTTGACAAGAACCCAATGTAAGGAAATTTATTGTATATGATGTACTTCATGGCGACGTTGACCTCCAACAAACCGCCATTTGGAAGTAATATACAATATTTTAACAGCGTAAATAGCACTACCATATAACGGTTTTTTTTATTGGCGTTTAGTAGTGCTTTTTATTAAATATAAACCTATAAACCATATAACACGTTTTTCTATACCTGTTTTTAATTCAGTAGGAACAATAAAATGTATAGAGGTGGTCTACTATGCGTAAAAAAGAAGATAAATATGATTTTAGAGCCTTTGGTTTAGCCATTAAAGAAGCTCGATTGAAACGAGGTTTAACTCGTGAACAAGTGGGAGCATTGATTGAAATTGACCCACGGTACTTAACTAATATTGAAAATAAAGGGCAACACCCCAGCATACAAGTTCTTTATGACCTTGTATCGTTACTTCATGTTTCCGTTGATGAATTTTTCTTACC